>SHVY01000029.1 GCA_009694045.1 Alphaproteobacteria bacterium
CAACTACATTTCTCACGGTGGAGTCACAGATAAAGGAAATGAATCGTAATGTTATAAATCAATTTCACACTCTTACCTTAACCTTCTCTCTGAAGGACCTCCGCCACCCTGGAAGAGGCATAGAAGTTATTATACGTACACAGATTCCCATAACAAAAAAATTGGTTATTGATTAAATTTTTTTCTTTGTGTTTTTGGAGTTATAGAAGTTACATTACTATCAATGCTATGGAATGATGTGGCAATTTCATAACACTAATATCATATTCCATTCTCTCCAAAAAATACGAGTTAATTCTTCAATGTTATGATCTTACTTTCCAAAACAATTTCGTATCTCAAAGTAAATTGTGTCATATAGCGCGGGTGCAGTTTTCCGATCAAAGCAATTTTTGATAGCTAATGCGCCCACCGCAGAAAGAGCACAGAAATAAATCAATTTCATTTTCTTTGAATTGATAATTTTGAGTGCTTCATCGAGATCAACATTCGCGTCCGCCATGACCTGCATTAAATCTTGGATCCAAGATTTAAATGTATTATATGACAATTCGGAAACATAAAGAGATGTAGCCTTGGACTTCTTGTCGGGTGCTATAAGTTTTCCTTCCAAATCCAAACATACTGAACTCACGGTGATATAATCTCAAGGATCGTTGTCCATACCGTAACGAACACAGTAAAGCAAGGCATCGGCCGCCAACGTAATTAAGTGACCCCTAGAGTCCGACTCGGAATTCAGCGATAGCTTACTAAATTGCCGAGTTCGTCAGTCGCGCGCGCGCCGTCGTGTAGATGTCGAAGCTGCTGTGGACCTCGGACCGGGTCTTTCACGGCGCGGCTGACACGCATGTCGTTTCGGTTCCAAAACGCGCTGCGGTAGGTTGCCCATTCGCAACCAGTGTACTTTAGTGCGCGCATTCGATGAAAGCTGAATCCATGGCCAGCAAGACCATCACCATCAGGGTACCGAAGGAGCTCAGCGACCAGCTCGACCGGCTCGCCCTGAGCATGAGGCGTAGCAAGTCGTTCCTCGTGACTGAGGCGCTCGCCTCCTACGTCGCGCTCAACGCGTGGCAGGTCGAGCAGATCGAAAAGGGCTTGGCCGAGGCGCGCTCCGGGGCGCCGGGGGTGCCCCAGGCCGATGTCGAGGCCTGGGTTCGCTCATCGAGAACGCTGAACGAGCGACCCAAGCCGGTGCCGAAACCTTGAGTGGATGGGCTCCAATACCGGTGCATGAGGCGTCCGACCGGCCAAAGCGCCCCTCACCCTCCCAACGCTTCGCGTCGGGCCCCTCCCTCTCCCACGAGGGGCGAGGGGATGGCACGGCGACGATTCCGCGCGCATCACCCGACCTCCAGGAACGGCTCCCCCAGTACCTCCATCCTTGGTGTGACGCCGAGCCCCGGGGCGGTGGGCGCGGCCAGGCGGCCGTCCTTTGCTTCCGGCATGCCGGTGGCGTTGCTGACCGTCACCCAGTTGTTGAAGTCGACGGTGTGCAGGCGGAAGGCCTCGGGGGTGGAGAGGGAGAGGTGGGCCATGGCGGCGGTGTCGATGTCGGAGCCGCCGGTGTCCTCGACGGTGACCTTCATGCCGAGCTCGACGGCCGCGTCGCGCAACTGCCGGGCCTTGGTCACCCCGCCCACCCTGGCGAGCTTGAGCGTCACCCCGTCGGCCAGCCCCCGCGCCGCGAGCAGGGCCGCCAGCCCATCGATCGATTCGTCGAGCACCAGGGGGAACGGGCAATGCGGGCGGAGGGCCGCGCAGTCGGCTAGGCTGCGGCAGGGCTGCTCGAGGGTCAGGTCCAGGTCGCGGGCGAGGCCTACGAACCGGCGCGCGTCGCCGAGCGCCCAGCCGCCGTTGGCGTCGGCGAACAGCACCGTGCCGCGCGGTACGGCAGCGGCCACGGCGCGCACCCGCGCCACGTCTTCCGCCGGGTCGCCGCCGACCTTCACCTGAATGCGGCGGTAGCCGGCCCGGGTGTAATGGGTTGCTCTCTGCGCCATCACCGCGGGCGCGTCCTGGGAGACCGAACGGTAGAGGTCCACGGTCTCGCCGTAGCGGCCGCCCAGCAGCTCGGCCAGGGGCATTCCGGCGGTCTTTCCGAGGATGTCCCAGCAGGCCATGTCGATGGCCGCCTTGGCGTAATTATGGCCCATGAGGATCGCGTCCATGCGCCGGTTCAAGCGGACCACCTGGGTCGGATCCTCGCCGAGCAGCAGGGGGGCAAGCTCCTCGAGCGCCGCCCTGGCACCACCCGCGAACGCCGGGTCGTACGCGGCACCCAGGGGCGCCATCTCGCCCCAGCCGGTGACGTCGCCGTCGGTGTGCAAGGCCACGACGGTCGCATCGAACCCCAGCGCCGCCCGCCCGCCGGAGACGACGTAGGCGCCGTCCTTGAACGGCAAGTCCAGGCGATAGGCGGTGATCCGGGCGATGCGCATGGCCGGCCCTCACATCTCGGGTCCGGCGCGCCATTCCTCGAACTTGAGGCGGGCCCGCACACCCCAACCCATGAACGGCTGCGCCGGCAAACTCTCCGGCGGCCCGAAGGTCAGCATGTCGGACAGCAACTCCGAATCCTGACCGGTCGCCAGCTCGGCGATCATGCGGCCGCTGATCGTGCCCTTGGCGACGCCGACGCCGTTCTGGCAGATCGAGCCATAGACCCCGCTCGCGAGTTCGCCGAAGGAGATGCCGCGATTGCGCGAGATGCACAGCGAGCCGCCCCAGGTGTGCTCGAAGGTGACGTCGGGCAGCATAGGGAAGCGCCGGCGGAACGCGCGGGTGTGCTTGGCCCGGATGCCCTCGATCCTGGCCGGGTCGTAACGGGACTGGGGTTCGTAGGACAGCGAATTGCGGATCAGGATGCGGCGATCCCAAGTGAAGCGCAGCGTCGTGCCGCCGCGCGTGCCGGGGATGATGCCCCAGTCCGGCTCGCCGCCCAGGGCCATGACCTCGGCGTCGGTCAAGGGCCGGGTCAGGCTGGCGAACGTGAACAGCGTGAAGATCCGCCCCTGCAGGAACCCGAAGGCGTTGGTGAACGCCTCGGTCGCCAGGATCAGCTTCGGCGCCGAAACGCCGCCGCCTGGGGTCTTCACCCGAACCGGCTGGCCGTAGGAGACCTCGATCACCGGGCTGTCCTCGTACAGTTCGACCGACGGGGGCAGGGCATGGGCCAGCCCGCGCACCAGGGCCGCCGGCTGCATCAGATAGCAGCCGGGGGTGTGGATGCCGAAGGTGTACAGCGACGTACCGAGCCTAGCCCGCAGCGCCGGGGCGTCGAGCAGCGTGTAGGGTTCGCCCAGCCCATCGAGCCCCTTGGCGAACTCCGCGATCGACTTCTGGCCGTGCGGCACGGCGGCGGCGTGCACCTTGCCGCGCTTGCTCCAGTAGCAATTGATCTGGTGGCTCTCGATCACCTCGGTCAGGTGCGCGAGGCCGGCACGGTTCAGCTTGGTCTGGCGCTGGCATTTGGCGATGTCGGCCATGTCGACGTTGTGCGGCAGGTCGATGGCGAACCCGGCGTTGCGCCCCGCCGAATTCAACCCGACCCGGCCCGCGTCGAGGATGATGACGCGATCGTTGGGCCGCAACTCCGCCAGCCGGCGGGCCGCGCCCAATCCAGTGTAGCCGGCGCCGATCACCAGCCAATCCGCCGTCTGCTCGCCCTCGAGAACCCGGGCCGGCGGCGCCGGGACGGGCATGGTGTTGAACCAGCCGTTGGTGCGGTCGTCCTGCGGCAGATTCTTGATCTGGATCGTCGCGGTCATGGCGGCTCCTGGGGGGGGCGGCGCACGTTACGGCTTGATCGCGGCGCCGGCAACCGGCCCCATGGTCACGGGCAGAGTCCGCGCCGGCGGAAATCCTCGACGGCGTCGCGGATCGCCTCGCGGCCAGGGCGGGGTGCGTAGCCGAGGTCGCGGCGTGCCTTCTCGCTGGAATAGAACATCAGCTTCCGCGCCATCCGCAGGCCATCGACGGTGACGAACGGCTCGCGCCCGGACAGGCGGGCCCAGGCCTCGGCCATGACCGCGAGGGGCATGACCGCGCCATGGGGCAGGCGCAGCCGTGGCGGGCGGCGCCCGTAGAGGCCGGCGATCTCCGCGAGAATATCCGACAGCCACAGGTCGTCGCCGCCGAGGACGTAGCGTTCGCCGATCGTCCCCTTCTCGTAGGCGAGGAGGTGTCCCGTCGCCACGTCGTCGACGTGCACGATGTTGAGCCCGGTGTTGACGTAGGCCGGCATGCGACCGGCGGCCGCCTCGACGATCAGGCGCCCGGTGGGAGTGGGCTTCACGTCGCCGGGTCCCATCGGGGTCGAGGGGTTGACGATGATGGCGGGCAGCCCCGCTTCGGCCACGAGCCGCGCGACCTCGATTTCGGCCCTGAGCTTCGAGCGTTTGTAGGGCCCGATGCTGTCCTGCGCCGACGCGGGCCGGGATTCGTCGCCCTGCCCGCCCTCCACGGCGGTCGCGAGGGTCGCCACGCTGCTGGTGTAGACGACGCGGCCGACGCCCGCGTCGAGCGCGGCCCGCATGAGGGCGACGGTTCCCTCGACATTGATGCGGTACATGCGGTCAGGGTCCGGCACCCAGATGCGATAATCGGCGGCGCAATGAAACAGCGCGTCGCATCCGCGGACCGCCGTCGCGAGCGAGGCGTGATCGAGAAGATCGCCGACCACCGTTTCAACCCGGTGATCGGCGAGCTGGTCGCGGGGACTCTGGTCGCGCACGAGGGCGCGAACCGCATGACCCGCGGCGAGCAGACGCCGAGCGATCGCCGCGCCGACGAATCCGGACGCCCCGGTAACCAGCGCCTTCACGGCCGCCAGCCCGCATCGGGGCGCGAACCCGGGGTGGCGATGCCGACCACGACGCCGCCCGCGATCCAGACAACTTCGCGCAACCGGCGCACCAGGGCCACGGCCACACCTACCGACGGATTGCCGAGGAGCACACCATACAGCAGCGCGAGGGCTGCTTCGGTCACGCCCAGGCTTCCCGGGATGAAACCGGTGGCCTGGCGCAGCAACTGGACCACCGCCTCGGCGGCCCAGATGTCCCAGGCGGAGAGCGGGAAGCCCAGCACGGCGGAAATCACATAGAGCTCGCCCGCCCCAAGCAACCAGCCGACGAAAGCCAGCGCGAGCGAGGCCCACAGGCGCAGGGGCGCATCGACGTACAGCCGTTCGAGTTCCCGATCCACGCCCCGGATCTGGTGCAACGCGGCCTCGAGACCCGCGGCCCAGGGATAGGCATGGACCCGGGCCGCCACCCGGGATGCCAAGCCGTAGCGCTGGACCAGGAAGAAACCGACGATCGCCGTCGTGTAGAGGACCAGCCCGGCCCCGGCCACGACGATCACGGCCCGCGCTGGCGCGAAGCCCAGCAGGAGGATGAAGCCCACCGCCAGGAACGGGATGTACGACAGCAGGATGGTGGTCTTGGCGACGATCACCGAGGCGATCGCGGCCCCCGGTTCCAGGCCAAGGTTCCGCACCAGCAAGAGGGCCTTCAGCGGCTCTCCTCCCACCCCCGCGAGCGGCGTCACCGTGTTCAAGGCCTCGCCGACCAAGCGCACGGACCACAGCCGGATGAAGTCGCGGACATCGATCGCCAAGCCCGGCAGGACCGCGTGCCAACTGGCGGCATCGGCGGTGAAGGCGAGGACCGCGACGCCGAAAACGAGGAGCAGACCCCAGCCCGCCTGCCCGACGAGCCCCGCCACCTGGCCCAAGTCGATGCGCGCGAGCACCGTCGCCAGGAGGCCAAGCCCCAGCAGAGCGAGGCCCCCCTTGATCCACCACCCTCCGGGCCTTGTCACCGCGCGACGGGCCCGATCACGCGACCTATTTCTCCGACTGCCGACGCCCGAGCCACCAGGCGAACAGGAGGGCGACGGCGGGGGTGACCGTGGCCGCGAGCCAAAGCAGCGTCTGGGCATAACCGAGCCAGGCGGCGATCGGAACCACGATCATCGCATCATCCGGGTCGAAACCCGCGAGGCCGGGCAGTTCGCCGGCGCGCGACCCTCGTTGCTTCTCGGCCCGCAGGACCAGGCCGAGGACCGCGACCACGGCGACCCCCGCGACCACGCCGAGCAGCACCGCCGACCAGCCGAGCGAGCCGTGGCGCGAGCCGAAACCAAGACCCAGGAAGACGAGAGCGTTGCAGAGGGCATCGGAAACCAGGTCATAGCGATGGCCGAAGCGGCTGGTCCGGCTCGAAAGCCGGGCCAACATCCCATCGGCGCGATCGAGCAGCATGGCGACGACGAAGAGAACCCCGCCGACGGCCCACCAGCCGGGATCGCCATGGGCGTAGGCCAGGGCGGCGGCGGCCCCGCAAGCCAGGCGAAGGGTCGTCAGGTGATTGGGCGTGACCGGGGTCCCGACCAGGGGCGCCACCATGGGTCGGACGAGGCGGTGGATCCAGGTGTTATGGCTCATCGCGCTCCGGTTGATCTGGACCGCCGAGTCCACCCATCATAACGCTTCCTTACACGGCGCTGAGTTCGGCTGGCAAGCCAGTGCTCGTGCCTTGACTCCGACGGGTTGCTCACGATGCGTCGGGCCAAACCCCGGCGGACGATATTTCATCTTGTGCCCCGCCCCAAACGCGATGATGAATCTGGCATTTGTGGCGAACCACGAGGTAGGCCCACGATGTCTCTGCGTCTTTCGGTCGCGGCGCTCGAGCAGGACCAGATCGAGCAGTTCCATGCTCGTGGCTTCGCGGTGCTGCGCCGGGCCTTCAATGCCGAGGCGGTGCAACGGCTGAGTGCCTGGGCGCGTGCGCTCTCCGAGCTTCCCGACGTGTCGGGCGGTCATTGGGTCTATCGCGATCCGAGCCTGCGAAACCCGGCTGAACGCTTGATCACCCGGATCGAGCGGATAGCCCCGTTCCATGAGGGATTCCGCGACGTCACCGTCGCGTTGTCGCCGCTGGTGGAGGAGCTTCTGGGCGAGAAGGCGGTCTTGTTCAAGGAGAAGATCAACTACAAGTTCCCCGGCGCCGACGGCTTCAAGCCACACCAGGATGCCCAGGCGGGATGGACGACCTACGCCGATTTCTTCGTCTCCGCCCTGGTGTCGATCGATCGCGCGACGGCGGCGAATGGCTGTCTGCGGATCGTCGAGGGCTATCGGCACCACGGCCTGTTCAAGCTGTGGCAACCGCTGTCGGACGACGACCTGAGCGGGATGGATTGGGTCGACGTGCCGACCGAGCCGGGCGACGTCATCTTTTTCGACTGTTTCGTGCCGCACGCGTCGCAGCCCAACATGACCGACGAGATTCGCCGCATCTACTACGCCACCTACAACCGGGCGTCGGCGGGCGACCACATTGACCAATACTATGCCGACAAGCACCGCAACTTTCCGCCCGACATCGACCGCGACCCGGCGAAATCCTACGTCTTCCGGGTCTGAGCTAGTGTCGTGGTTTCGAAGTTCGCCCTATCACGCCGCAGCCCTCGGAGCGAACTTCGAAACCAGAAACGACACTAGAATCAATAATTTTCTAGTGGTTCGACTCCGACGGATTGTTCCCGATCCGTCGGAGTCGAACCCCAAGTGAGACTCTACAATCTTGTGGTCCCCCCAAACACGATGATGGGGAATCATGCGTTTGCGTCGGACCATTAGTGTCCCTTCGATTCTAAAATTCACTCCGAGGGTTGCCGCGAGGCCGTTCGAATTTTAGAATGGGGACACTAGGGCGGTGGCCGCGACTCGCGGGGCGATCTCGTCGCGCGCCCGGCGCAGGTCGTCCGGCGTGTCGATCTCGATCCAGGGTAGTCCGGTGATGTCCTCGCAGCCGAACCGATCCGGCGGCTCGGCCAGGAGCACATCGCGCATGGCCGGTTCGTAGGGTTCGCTCCCACGCCCAGCCGACACGTAGGCAGCGGTTGCCGCCGCCAGCTTGGCGGCGATACCGGCATCCAACCGCAGGAACCCGGGCCACTCACCGACGACCTCGAAGTCGCCCTCGACGATCTTGCCGAACTCGACGATCCGGCCGCCCCGGAGGCAAAGCTTGACGGGTTCGAGCCCCGGTTCCAGGTCGCGATCGATTAGGAAGCAGTTGCGATGGGGCGAGGCCAGGAGCACGCGCAGCACCGCCGGGTCGTAGAGCACATCCGCATCCATGAACAGGACGTCGCCGCCGCCCTGAAGGACATGCCGCCCCGCCCACAGGGAGACGACCGCGCCTTCGGTGAAGCGGGGGTTGAAGACCGTCTCGATCCAGTCGCCAGCACCGATCGCCGCCAGCTCGGCGTGGATCGCATCGGCCTGGTAGCCGACCACGATGGTCAGGCGGTCGATCCCCTGGATCGCCAACCCCTCCACGTGGCGCCGCAGGAGCGTCTTGCCGCCGATCTCGAGCAGAGCCTTCGGGGGGCCGTTGCCGGCGGACAAGCGCATGCCGCGTCCGGCGGCGAGCATGATCGCGTGCATGGGTCCCCGAACCGATCCAAGTTTCCCTAGTGTCGTGGTTTCGAAGTTCGCCATACGTCGCGGCAGATCTCGAGAGCGAACTTCGAAACCACGACACTAGAATCCATATTTTTCTCGTGTCCTTGCGATTCTGAAATTCGCTCCGAGGGTTGCCGCGAGGTCAAGCGAATTTCAGAATTGGGACACTAGCGTGGTTCGCCGCGGGGCGTCACGTCAACGGCCTTGATCCATCGGGATCTCGGTCCCGGCGACCCGCTGGAGCGCATTTCGAGCGGATTGAATCAGTCGGATGGGCCCCCTCCCCCTCCCGCGAGAGGAGGGGAAAGATTCGAGTCGACCCGTGCGTCCCCCCTCCCCTTGCGGGAGGGGTGGTTCAATCTGAACGGAACGTGTTTCTAGACGATCACGATGTCGTCGGCGGTCAGGACCACGTTGCCGGCGAAGGTGGCGACCACGACATAGCCGTCGGCGCTGCCATTGGCGTCGTAGTAAAGGGTGTCGTCCGCGGTGGAGTAGATCCAGGCGTCGCGGCCGGCGTCCGCTTCGCTGCTGGTACCGTGGTTGGTCCCGTCGTAGGCGGTGTTGATCGTCGCGAAGTCGATGCCGTCGGTGAGCGCGCCCTGCGTCACGGCGCCCCCGGCGTTGAAGGCGCCGATGGCGAACGTCACCTGGTCCGTGGCGGCGGCGAAGCCGAAGACCGAATCGCCGGATACCCCGGCGATCTCGCGGGTGACGTTGGTGGTAACGGCCCCACCGTCCGTGGTCGCGAGATAGGCGAGGCTATCTACGTCGTTGCCCGCGCCGCCGATCAGCACATCGGCCCCCGCTTCGCCGAACAGCCGATCGTTGCCACCGCCGCCCAGCAGCCGGTCGTTGCCGGTGCCGTTGATCGCCGCGGTGCCGGTCAGGGTGAGGTTCTCGAGGCCGGCGGCCAGGGTGAGGGAGAAGCCCGATCCGACCAGATCGGTGCCGCCGCTGTCGCTGATGGTGTCCTGGGCGACGTCGACAATGTAGATGTCGTTGCCTGCACCGCCGTTCATCCGATCGGCGCCCGCGCCACCATCGAGATAGTCGTTGCCGAGGCCGCCGATCAGGGAGTCGTTGCCTGCGCCGCCGAAGATCGTGTCCTGACCGCTGCTACCGTCCAGGGTGTTGCCCCAGCGTTGCCCTCGAGCACGTTGTCGAGGTCGTTGCCGGTGCCTTTGGTATCGGCGGAGCCGAGGAGGACGAGCCGTTCGGTGAAGGCGGTCAACCCCCAGGAGAGCTCGGAAAAGACGGAATCGAAGCCGGCGCCGTCCAGCTCCAGGGTCTGGTCCGTGGCTTGGTTGACGACGTAGAGGTCGTTGCCCGCGCCGCCGACCATCCGGTCGTTGCCGGTGCCGCCGAACAGCGTGTCGCTGCCCGCACCTCCTTCCAGGATGTCCGACGCGGCGCCGCCGAACAGCCGATCGTTGCCGGCGTTGCCGATCAGGCGGTCGCGGCCCGTCGTCCCGATCAGGGAATCATTGCCGGGTCCGCCGGACTTGGTGGCCATGTTTCGGGCTTCCGTTGCTGGCCCCACGGAAGTAAAGCAAGAATTGCGCCTGGGAAGAAGGCCCGTTGCCCCTCCCGGCTTCGACGCGAACTCGGCAAGAGGTTCGGCGATCAAGCTTACGCGATGGAGGAACTCATCGCCGAGATTGGCGCCGCGTTCCTCTGCGCCGACCTCGGCGTCACCAACATCCCGCGCCCGGACCACGCCGCCTACGTCGCGAGCTGGCTCGAGGTCCTGGGTAAGGACCGCCGCGCCACCTTCGAGGCCGCCGGAAAGGCATCTTCGGCTGCGGACTACCTCTTCTGGCTACAACGCCGCGCGAACGAGAACGCGGCATGAATGTTCTTCGCCGATCCATCGGCACTTCAGGACCAACATGGTTCCACCCCGGTCTTCATGGCCGGGGTTTCTTCGTTCGCGGCTAAGGCGCACCATCAGGGGATGGGCTCAATGCGCCCATGCGCAAACGTCCGCGACGAGGATCGCCAACTGCAAACCTCAGAGTGAGAGCCTATGAAGAGCCTAAGAGATTCATTGTTTTGTCTAGTGTGACTATAACTATTTGATAATTATAACTAAATTTGGCGTCCCCGGGGTGACTCGAACACCCGACCCGCAGTTTAGGAAACTGCTGCTCTGTCCAGCTGAGCTACGGGGACGTTGGGCGGGAGACTAGCAAGGGCACCGGCGCCGGGCCAAGGGGGCAGCGCGACAACCTCGCGCACGCAGCTTGGCGCCGACCGCCTGACGCCGTCACGTGCTAGATAGGGTCGTCCGTATCGCTGGTGTCGTGGTTCGCTCTCGCAGGCTGCCGCGATGGATGGCGAGTTTCGAAACCACGACCCTCGGGGAGCCCAACCTTGCCGACCATCACCATCGACGACGATGTCGTCCTCGCCACCCTCGAGCGCCTGGCATCGATACCCAGCGTCTCCGGCGACGAAGCGGCGATTGGCCAGGCGACCGCCGAGATCGCCCGCGGGCTTGGCCTCAACGTCGAGGAGCAGGAGGTGCAGCCCGGGCGAAGCAACGTGATCGCCACCCTGGACAGCGGCCGCCCCGGTCCGACCCTGCTGTTCAACGGGCATCTGGATACGTTGCCGATCAAGCCGGGATGGCGCCGCACCCCTACCGGCCGTGGCGCGAGGGCGACCGCCTGTACGGGGCCGAAGTCAACAACATGAAGGCGGCCGTCGCCGGGATGATCGGGGTTCTCGCCACCTTGGCCCGGGCGCCGCATGCGATCCGGGGGCGGGTGGTGCTTTCCGCCGTGATCGGCGAATGCGATGCCTTGGGTCTCGGCACCACGCACATGCTGGCGCAGGGCCTGCGCGCCGATCTGGCGATCAATGGCGAGCCCACCGATCTCCAGGTCATGACGGCCCATTCCGGCGTGAGCCAATTGCGTCTTTCGGTCAAGGGCCGGGCCGCCCACGTCTGCCAGCGGGCCGACGGCGTCGATGCCATCGGGGGTCTCGTGCGGCTGCTCGGCGGGCTCGACGAGAGCCGCCTGGCCTTCGCCCCGCATCCGGCGTTTCCGGGGTTGCCGACCCTCAACGTGGGGATCGTCAACGGCGGCAGCCTGCCGTCGATGCTGGCGGCCGAGGCCGAGGCCCTGATCGACGTGCGCACCGTCCCCGGCATGACCCCGGACTCCGTCCGGGACGACATCGCGCGCCACGTCGAGGGGATACGATCCCAGGACCCGACGATCGCCGCCGAAGTCACCCTGCTGGCTCCGCCGCGGTTCGTCCAGCAGCGGCCCTTCCTGATGCCGGACGACCACCCGATCGTCGTCGCCGTCGCGGCCGCGCACCGGCGAACGACGGGCAAGGCGACCACGGTCGGCACCCTGCACCCGCAGGTGTTCTTCGGCACCGACGCCTCTCACCTGCTCGCGGCCGGCATCCCGACGGCGATCTACGGGCCGGGCAAGGTGGTGGACATCAACGCTGTCAACGAGAGCATCGCCATCGCCGACGTGCTCACGGCCGCCCGGGTCTATCTGGCGGCAACCCTGGATTTGTGCGGCTTCGGCAGCCAGTAGACCTGTACGCGGATGGCGGGGTAAAGTCGCCTCCTGGCCGCCGCGGCTTCACCGCCGATGGACGGCTCGGCTTGAGCAAAGGGAGGTTCTCAGTGGCCCACAACGAGATTACAAGACGCTTCTTAATGCAGGTCGCCATGTCGATGGGCGGGACCGCCGCCTTCTCGCGCATGGCTTTGTCGCAGGACGGCAAGGTCCTGAAGATCCGCTACAACCGCGACATTCAGTGCATCGACCCCGGTTACATGATCGGCGGCATCGACATCACGTTGCAGACGGCGTGCCTCGGCAACCTGGCGAACTACGCGCCGGGCGATGAGTGGGGCTGGGTACCTGGCGCGATCGTCGAATCGATCGACCAGACCGACAACCTGAACATCCACTTCAAGCTGCGTCCGGGTGTCCTGTGGTCCGGAGGCTACGGCGAGGTGACGAGCGAGGACGTCAAATACAGTTTCGATCGGGGCAAGCAGGGTCAGTGGAGCGGCAAGTACGACACCATCGACCATATCGAGGTCCTGGGCCCCTACGAGGGCATCGTCGTACTCAACAAACCGTTCGCGCCGCTCTGGCTCACCATGCTGTGCGACGGCACCGGCAGCATCGTCTGCAAGAAGGCGGTCGAGGAGAAGGGCTATGACGTCGATGGCTCGGTCGACGCGACCGTCAAGGTGAAGCGCTACGACACGTCGTTCCCGGCGGAATGCGGCCCCTATCGGATCACCAACTGGGAGCCGAAGCAGCGGATCGAACTGGGGCTCAACCCGGATTGGACCGGCGAGAAGCCGACGATCGAGCAGATCCACATCATCATCGTCGAGGACGAGAAGGCCGCCGAGATCGCCTACGAGGCCGGCGATGTCGACCTAACCTCGATCGCCGTCGATTCGCTCGCCCGCTACCGCGAATCGCTGCCGCCCAACACCAAGCTCAAGGAAGTCGCCGGTCTGCGCTGGACCTGGCTGGGGATGAACACGGAGCACCCCAAGCTCCAGGACCATCGTGTGCGCGAGGCCATTTGCCTTGCGGTCGACGTGGATGCCATTCTCGCCGGCGCCTACGGCGGCTTGGCCCCGCGTTCCAATGGCATCGTGCCGCCGGGATTGATCGGCCATCGCGAGACCTCCAAGTACGCGGTGCGCGACGTGGAGAAGGCGAAGGCACTCGTCGCCGAAGCCGGCGCCGAAGGCCTCGAACTCAGGCTCGACATCATCAACAAGACCGACATGAATTCCGCGGGCGCCATTATTCAGGCCAACCTCGCCGAGATTGGGATCAACCTGATCGTCAATCCGATGGAGTCCGGCGTGTGGTGGAACATCGGTCTCGAATCCGAGGGCGATGCCTGGAAGGACTCGCAATTGTGGATCTCGCGCTACGGCGATTCGCCGGACCCGTCGCAGATGGCGCAGTGGTACGTGGCGAGCCAGGTCGGCATCTGGAACTGGGAACGCTGGAAGAACGAGGAGTTCGACACGCTCTACAACGATGCCCTCGCCGAGACCGACCCGGCGAAGCGCGGCGAGATGTACGTGCGCATGCAGGAGATCATGGACGATACGGCGGCCTACGTCTGGATCACCCACGAGCCGATCCCGTTCATCTACCGGGATTCGTTCGATCCGGTGATTCATCCGGACGGACAGGAATACCTGCCCAGGTTCACCTGGGCTTAGTCGATCGCGGGCGCCAGGCCATTTCCGGCCTGGCGTCTTTGGGTTGTAGACTTCGGCGCCGCGGCCACGTGCCCGGCGCCGTTTTTTTTGAGGGAAGCAATCGATGTACGGCAATGAAATCACCCACCGCCTGCTGATGCGGATCACCGCGGCCCTGGGCGGCACCGGCCGCCCTGCCGCGCATGGCCTTGTCGCAGGACGGCAAGACGCTCAAGGTCCGTGCCAATCGCGATGTCCAGGTGCTCGATCCGGGCTGGATGGTCGGCGGCAACGAGACCTAGTTGCAATGGGCGTGCCTCACCCAACTCGCGAACATCGCGCCGGGCGGTGAATGGGGTTGGGTTCCCGGACCGATGGTCGAGGAGATCGGCAACACCGACGCCATGAACATCCATTTCAAGCTGAAGCCGGGTTTCACTTGGGTCTAAGTCGGGTCCACGGCGACGGCACTCCCCCGGAGCGATCCGGGGGAGTGCCGTCGCCGCCGAAACGCCTGGAGCAAGCATGAAACCCCGCTCCCGCCTGTGGACCGAGATTGATTTCGACCGTGACGGCAAGCAGGTCGGCGCCCTGAACCTGCCCCATTCGGTCACGCGCTCGGCCTATGGGGTCGTTCCGATTCCGCTGGCCGTGGTCAAGAACGGCGACGGTCCGACGCTCCTGTTCATGGCCGGCAACCACGGCGACGAGTACGAGGGCCAGGTGGTGCTGGGCGAGCTGATCCGCTCCCTCGACCCGGCCCGGATCCGGGGCCGCGTCATCATCCTGCCGGCCGTCAACCTGCCGGCCGCCAAGGCGCACATGCGGGTCTCGCCGCTGGACGGGCTCAACCTCAACCGCGTCTTTCCCGGCGACCCGGCGGGGCAGCCGACCGAGCAGCTCGCCTTCCACATTTCGAGCATCCTGATGCCGATGGCCGACGCGTTCATCGACATCCACGCCGGCGGCTCGTCGCTGGATTACCTGCCGTTCGTATCGTTCCGCCTGTCGGGCGATGCGGACTTGGACCGGCGCACCCTTGCCGCGGCGCGGGCCACCGACGCGCCCCGCATCGTCATCTGGCGGAACAAGGAGGCGTCGGGCAACTCGTCCGATTCCGCGCTCGCCAACCGAATCGTCGGCCTGGGCGGCGAATGGGGCGGGGCCGGCGTGGTGTCGCCCGCCGGGGTCGAACTGGTCACCCGCGAGGTCGCGAACCTGCTCGGCCACTTCGGGCTTACGACCGGGGAAGCGCGCTCGCGCCATCACCCGGACGCGCCGCTGATCGAGATTCGCGATTCGACGTATTACGTCTACGCGCCCCACGATGGGGTGTTCGTTCCGGAGCGGGACCTTGGGGCCGAGGTCAAGCAGGGCGAGGTGGCGGGTGCCGTCCATACGCCGGAGCATCCCGATCGGCCGCCGTCCCTCGCCCATTTCAAGCGCGATGGCCTGCTCGTCTGCAAGCGCGCCATCGGCCGGGTCGAGGCCGGGGATTGCCTGATGCATCTGGCGACGCCGTACGCCGGGCCGGCGCTGGGATAGGAGCCGCCATGACCCGACTTGCCACCTTCGACGCGCGATTGACCACCGGGGCCGCGATCAGCCGATCGATCGACCGCGTCGGCTACGCCATCGTCACCAACGCCATCGACGCGACCGACATCGCCGACCTGAAGCGCGACCTGGCGCCGCACCTGGAAGCGAGCCGGACGGGCGAGTCCAACTTCCTCGGCGGCAAGACCAAACGCTTCAACAACCTGTTCATGCGGGCGCCGACCACCCGCAAGATGATCCTGCATCCCTTGGTGCTGGGCGCGGCCGACCACGTGCTGCTGCCGTTCTGCTCGCGCTATCAGGTGAACTACACGGGCGTCTATCACCTGATGCCCGGGGAGACGGCCCAGGCCCTGCACCGCGACGCGTTCTACTATCCGTTCCGCAACCCGGGGATCGTCACGGTGCTGGGAACCGTCTGGGCGGTCACCGACTTCACCGCCGAGAACGGCGCGACCGTGATCGTCCCCGGCAGCCATCTGTGGGACGAGGCGCGCCAGCCCCGGCGATCCGAGGCCGTGCCGGCGGCGATGCCGGCGGGCTCGGTGATGCTCTACACCAACACCATCATCCACGGCGGCGGGGCCAACACCGCGAACGAGGTGCGCACCGGCATCGGCCTCAACCTCAGCCTCGGCTGGCTGCGGCAGCAGGAGAACCAGTTCCTCACCCTGCCGCCCGAGCAGGCCAAGACCCTGCCCGACGCGCTGCAGCGGCTGATCGGCTACGATTTCGGTGGCCCGTTCCTCGGCGCGGTCAACGGCCAGAGCCCGCACAAGCTTCTGGAGGAGCCGGGCGGCGAACCCGGCCCGCGCAACGACCCGGCGCACGACAAGGCGTACCGGGAACGGGTGCGTTGGCTGAAGGTCGAGGCCGTCCCGCCGCCGCCGGGGGTGGTGCCGACGGACTAGGGTGGGTTCAGCGGAAACGGAGTCGTTGAGTCCGCCCTAGGATGTTGGTTTGGCGCGTTGCGCCGGGGGGGCGGATTCCCACGACCCCGGGCGGCGAACCGGTGCCCACTTCGCCTGAAAGCGCTATGCGCTGGCGCTGTCGAGCGCCGTCACGGCATCGCGGTCGAGGTCGAGCCGGGTGGCCTCCGCCAGTTCCTCGAACTGCTTGACGCTGGTGGCGCTGGCGATCGGCGCTGCGATGGCGGGTCGAGCCGCGACCCAGGCGATCGCGATCTGGGCCGGCGTGGCGTTAAGCCGCTTGCCCACCGCATCCAGCGCGGCCAGGATCCGGAGGCCGCGGGGGTTGAGCTTCTCCTGCATGTCCTCGCCGCGGAGGCTCTTGCCGAAGTCCGCCGGCGACCGGTACTTGCCGGTGAGAAACCCGGCCTCCAGCGGGTAGTAGTTGATGACGCCCACCCGCTGCTTGACGCACAGGGGCTGGAGCTCGGCCTCGAACGAGGCGCGTTCGTACAGGCTGTAGCGCGGTTGCAGGGCGTGATAGCGGGGCAGGCCCAGAGCGCGGCTGGTCTCCAGCGCCTCGGCCAGGCGCGCGGCGGTGAAGTTGGAGGCGCCGATCGCCCGCACCTTGCCCGCCTCGATCAGCCGCGCATAGGCGCCCAGGGTCTCGGCCATGGGGGTCGTGTCGTCGTCCCGGTGCGATTGGTACAGGTCGATCACGTCGGTCCCCAGACGCCGCAGCGAATCCTCCACCGCCCGGGCGATATAGGCCGCCGACAGACCCTTGCGGCCCTCGCCCATGTCGGCCCCGAGCTTGGTGGCGACGATCACCCGGTCGCGGTTCTTCCGCGCCTTCATCCAGCGGCCGATGATGGTTTCCGACTCGCCGCCCTGGTTGCCGGCATGCCAGCGCGAATAGGTGTCCGCGGTGTCGATCAGGTTGAACCCCGCGGCGACAAAGGCGTCCAGCAGGGCGAACGAGGTCCTTTCGTCGGCGGTCCAGCCGAACACGTTGCCGCCGAACGCCAGCGGCGCGACCTTGATGCCTGACTGCCCGATCTCGCGAAGTTGCATGGTACTCCTCCTAATGTGCGTCGGCGACGATCTCCCTGACGCGACGACAGAACTCTTCGACCTCGGCCACGTCGAGGCTGCGAGGATCGAGCAAGATGTATCCCAACCGCGCCAGGTGATCGCGCGTGGCGAACACCGGGTCGCCGCCGCGGAGCGCTCGACCGAGGGCCTCGGCATCAAGACCGGCGGACTCGGGATCGACGTCGATCCGGAGCCTCGCCAACGGGTTGCCGGTCGTGTCCTCCTCGATGCCGGTCGCGATCCCCGGGACCTGGGCGAGGATCCGGGCCGCGTGGGCGAGCTTGGCGTCGTCGGCCCGACGTTCGGCCGCGTGGTCGAGCCGGCGCCAGCGATCGAGGGCGGCGAGCGCGCCGATCACCCCCTCCTTGCCCACCTTCATCGGCCGACCGATCCCCGAGGCCTGATGGACGGCAACGGCGCGCACCAAGTCGCGCCGGCCCGATAGGATGCCCGCCGTCGGACCCTGGAGGAACTTGTGGGCGCTGTGGATCACCAAGTCAGCGCCGGCGGCGATGAAGCCGCGCAGGTCATACTCGGCGGCGGCGTCGACGACGACCGGCACATTGGCCGCATGGGCCGCCGCGACGAACTCGAGCAGCGTCGGCATGCCGCGCAGCACGCAAAGGTGCGAGACCACGTAGAACGCGGCGGCGGTGCGCGGACCAAACGCCGCCGCCAGCATCGGCGGATGGCAGAAGGTGGCGGTCCCGACCTCGACCACGCGCGCACCGGCGAGCCGCACCATCTGGCGTACGTCGGCGCCGAAGTCCACGACGTGGCCCTTGAGCATGACGACCTCGTCGCGCATGCCCGTGGTGTCGGGCAGGGCGCGGACGCGCGCGAAGTCGTCGCCGGCCATGGCGGCGGCGACGGCGAGCGTGATCCCGGCCGCGGAGCACGCGACGACGCAGCCGGCCTCGGCGCCCGTTTCCTCGGCGATCACGCGGCTCGCCGCCTCGTGCAGCTCCGCCATGACGTAGGACCGACCGAGCGCCGCCGCCGTCGCCGCGACCGCATCCGACGAGGCGAGCGAGGCCCCGTACAGCGTCCAGGTCCCGACCCCGTTGACGACGCGCCGGACCCTCAGCCGCTCGTGGATATCGGTCATGGGTTCTCCCGCAGGATGTTGCGGCCGCAGATGTAGCCCCAGGTGAGGCAGGGGCCGATGGTCGTGCCGGCGCCGGCCGCCTTGGAGCCGATCGGGTTGGCCATGGCGAGCCCGGCGCAGTAGAGCCCGCCGATCAGACTGCCGTCCGCCCGTTCGACCTGGCCGCGGGCGTTGGTACGCGGCCCCCCCTTGGTACCGAGGAGAGCGCGGTGGTAGGGCGCCGCGTAGAACGGTGGCGTGGCGATGGCGCCGAGGGCGCCGTTCATCCCGGGGCGATCCGGCACCCCGGTGTAGAACGTCTCCCACGCCGTCTCGCCGCGATGGAAGTCGGCGTCGCGCCCCGCCCGAACGAAGCCGTTGAACCGCGCGACCGTCGCTTCCAGGGTCGTCGGGTCCACGTCGATCCGGCCGGCGAGATCGGCAATCGTCGGCGCCGCGCGGAACCATCCGGGATCGCGGCGCCCGATCCACATGGCGATCCGGTTTGCCCTGGCATAGCTCGCGTCGAAGATGCGCCACGCCGGCAGGTGCAGGGGAAGCCCGGTCGCGGGATCGCGGCGGTCGAGCTCGACCCCGACGTTGGGATCGCCTTCGCCGACGAACCGCTTGCCCGCCCGGTTCACCAGGATGCAGTGGGGGTGGAAGAGCTCGTTGAGCGGCAAGCCATGGCGTTGCCCCTCGTAGCGCGTGACGGTGCAGGCGTAGATGTTGGCCTGGTCCATATGCGCGAGCTTGGCGCCGACCGCCTGGGCCATCCGCTGCCCGTCGCCGGTGTTGGTGCGCGGGCTGCCGATCAGCCCGACCTCGCCGGGGAAATGCTCGGCCAACATCGCCGCGTCCCATTCGAAACCGCCGCTGGCGAGGATGACCCCCTTGGCCGCGCGGATCGACACCTCGCCGTTCGGCGTGGACACGACGACGCCGTTCACCCGGCCGCGATCGCCCTCGGCGGTGATCAGGCGCGTCGCCCGCGCCTCGGCGATTACCTCGCAACCGGCATCCAGGCAACCGCGCAGCAGGCCGACGATCAGGGCGTTGCCCATGCCGACGCGCCGCGTGAGCCAGCGCGCGACCAGCGTCGGCGCCATGGAAAGGAGCGTGCGCAAGGGGTGGGAGAAGAGGTGGCCGGTGATCAATTCGCGGTAGGTGAAGATCTGCGGCAGCGTCGATCCGCGAATGCGTTTCCGCCACGGTCCCGCCAGATCGCGGCTGAGCGGGCGGGGCGAGACCATCCGCCCGGTGAACCAGCCGCCGGGCGCCTCGACGTACAGGTCCGGATGATGGACCAGTTCGAACCGCAGTGGCGTGTGATCCTCGACGAAGCGGAGCATCGCCGGGCCCTCGTCGACGAAGGCCCGCCACAGCGGCTCCTCGCCCTCCCAGCCCGGCGGCGCGACGGCCCGCAGATAGGTGAGCGCCTCGTCGGGCGAATCCGCCATGCCGGCCGCCAGCATGTGGTGGTTGGCCGGCACCCAGGCGCCGGCGCCGGACATCGCCGAGGTGCCGCCGATCACGGCGGCCTTCTCGACGACGATGACGCGGGCGCCCCCGATGGCGGCCGCGAGGGCCGCCGACAGAGCCGCCGAGCCGGAGCCGACGACGACCACGTCGGCATCGCGGGTTCGGAGCTCGGGGCTCAAGGATCGCCCTACGTCGCCGCGGCCAGGGCCGGGCCTGGCTCACCGCCATCCTCGACCCGTGCCTGCGCCAGCGCCGTCGCCTCGCGGGCGGCCTCGCGCCGGCGTAAGGCCTCGTAGGCGATGGCCCCCGCCAGGGTGACGGCGATGATCAGCACGGCAAGCGCGCTGATCTCCGGCGTGGTGCCTTGGCGCACCCGGCCCGCCAGCACGGTCACCAGGGTCTTGTCGGCCAGGATGGCGAAGGTCGTGGTGTTGTAGTTCTCGAACGACGAGAGGAACGCGAGCACGGCCGAGGAAAATACCGCCGGCCGCAGGAACGGCAGCAGGATGTGGCGGAACACCTGCGGTTGCGTGGCGCCCAGATCGAGCGCCGCCTCCTCCTGGGCGCGGTCGAAGCGCTGCAGCCGGGCGAGGAACACCAGCATGCAGTAGGCCGAGATGAAGGTGGATTGGCCGACGATCGCCAGGAAGAATCCGTCGTACAGGAATTTCGCGTCGGTGACCCGGGTCACGTCCTTCCAGAAGATCACGGTGGAGATGCCGAGGATCACGCCCGGGGTCAGCACCGGCGAGACGACGATCAGGTAGTAGAGCCCGCGCGCGCGCCAGTAGACCTGAGTCATGACGATGGCGCCGGCGAGCCCGACCGGTACCGTGAGGGCGACCACGCCGGCGCCGATGATCAGGCTGTTCTGCAACCCCTCCATCAGCTCCGAATCCCCCAGAAGGTCGGAGAACCAGTGGATGGTGAAGGCCTCGAACGGATAGGCCTGGGGATAGTTCGGCGTGTTGAACGCCGTGATCCCCATGACGATCAGCGGGCCGAACAAGAACCCGAAGAACAGCAGCAGGTAGAAGCCGAGCATGGCCCGCCAGACGCCCTGGGAGGTCATCGCGTGATCTCCCCCAGGTTGACCTTGAACACGCGCATCACCGCCATCACGAAGACGATGCAGGTCAGCAGCAGGATCAAGGCGTAGGCGGACCCTTGCGGCCAATTGAAGGCCTGGTAGAACCGGTCGTAGACGATCGGCGTGAACCACAGGCTGTTGGGTCCGCCCAGAATCTGCGGCGCGGCCAGCGCCCCGGCCGACAGCATGAACACCATGGTGCAGCCCGACGCGATGCCCGGCTTGGCGAAGGGCATCACGACGTTCAGGTGGATGTGCCACCACGGCGCGCCCAGATCCCGCGCCGCCTCGATCTGGTTCCGGTCCAGGCTTTCGATCGCGTTGTACAGCGGGAACATCATGAGCAGCAGGTAGGCGTAGGCGAGCCCCGTGTACATGCCGATGTCGAGACCGAGGAAGTCGATCGGCTCGGCGAGGACGCCGAGACCCACCAGCAGGTTGTTGATCAGCCCCGACGTGCCGAGCATGATCCGCATGGCGAAGGCGCGCAGGATCTCGTTCACCCAGAACGGCAAGATCAGCAGCAGCATCAGCATCCGCAGTCTGGCCGGTCCGGCCGATTGCGCCATGAAGTAGGCGAGCGGGTAGCAGAACCAGAAACTGAAGAACGTCACCCCGATGCTGGCGCCGATGGTCAGCACGAAGGCCCGGAGATGGACGATGTTGTAGCTGTCGGTCTCCTCGGTGCTGCCGTAGATGAAGTAGCGGTAGCTGGCGAGGGTGTAGTGATCTTCCGGGCCGCCGTAGTCCTTGGCCGGCAGCTTCGGGTGGAACGAAAAATCCACCATGTAGAGCTGGGGCAGGACGATCATCACGATCGCCCAGAAGCCGACGGCGACGATCAGGAACGCGGCCATCACGCCGCCGTTGCGCTCCAGGAAGCTCTTGGCCGAGGGGTCGGCGGCGGCGCGACGCTCGCGCGCGGCCAGGATCCAGAAGACGGCGACGATCACGAACGGAACCGCGAACAGCAGGCCCTTGACGAGGCTTTCAATCACTGGCGAGCCGGCCCGCGGGCAGGGCGAGGCCCGCCGCTGCCCCATAGTGGATGCTGGCGGTCTCGCCCTGCTCGGGCAGGCGCTGGGACTCCCCCCGGCCAACGGTGATGATGATGTCCTTCCTGGTCGGACCCTTAAGGAAAACGTGGCTCATCGTCCCCTCGAAGGCGACGTTCAGGACCACGGCGCTGAGCGTGTCCCCGCCAGCACCCGGCCCCAGGCGCAACGCGTCGGGCCGCACGAAGAGGATCGCGTCATCGCCCAGCTTGAGCCCGCGCGGGTTGCGACCACCCAGGCGACCCACGGGCGTGTCCACGGTCACGCGGCCGTCGTGGGCGGCCACGACCTTGCCCTGAAACGGGTTGTTCTCGCCGACGAACGAGGCGACGAAGGCGGTCGTGGGCTCGTCGAACACGGTCTGGCCATCGCCGACCTGCTCGATCATCCCGGCGTTCATCACCGCGATGCGGTCCGACATGGTCAGGGCCTCGCCCTGATCGTGGGTAATGTAGATGAACGTGATGCCCACCCGCTGCTGGATCGCGCGCAACTCGTTGCGCATGTGTTGGCGGAGCTTGAGGTCCAGGGCCGACAGCGGTTCGTCGAGCAGCAGCACCTTGGGCTCGACCGCCAGCGCCCGGGCGATCGCGACCCGCTGCTTCTGCCCGCCGCTGAGCTCGGCGATGCGCTTGGTGCCCTGATCGCGCAGCGCCGTCAGTCCCAGAAGCTCGTCGACCTTGCGCCGCTGTTCCGCTCTTGGCACTCCGCGCACGCGCAGGCCATAGGCGATGTTCTCCGCCACCGTCATCAGCGGGAACAGGGCCAGATTCTGGAAGATGAGGGCTGTCGGGCGGCGGTTCGCGCCGATGCCCCGCATGTCCTGACCACCGATGCGCACGGTGCCCTGGGACGGTTCCAGGAACCCGGAGATGGTGCGGAGGATCGTCGTCTTGCCGCAGCCCGAGGGCCCCAGGAAGCTGAAGAACTCCCCGTTCTCGATCCGCAACGTCGCGTCGCGGACCGCGACGAACGGACCAAACCGGATCCAGACGTGATCGAGCTCGACGTCGGCGCTCATGGCTTACCCAGCGTGCCCCCTGCCCGAAACGTAAAGCATCCCGGTCCCTCACGGAACCGGGATGCTCCTTGCCTCGAGTTCGAAGCCTTAGGCCGCCTTGAACTTTTCGGCGTACTGGGTGCGCAGTTCGCCGAACCACGAGGGCTCGGGTGGGCGGTGCCACAGACGGTCGAGCGCGTCTTCCGGATAGGCCTCCTGGAAGCTCTTCTTGGCCCCCTCGGACAACAGGCCGTCGGCACCGGTGACGACCGGGTTGTAACCCGAGCCCTCGGCCACCTGGGCCGAGACTTCCGAGGTCATCAGATAGTTCAGCCACGCATAGGCCTGATCCACGTTGGCCGCGGCCGAGGTCATGGCCCAGCCGTCCAGCCAGGTGATGGCGCCTTCCTGCGGAGCCATGTAGCTGACCGGCTTGCCTTCCTTCTTGAGGCTGAGGACCGGACCGTCCCAGGTCTGGCCGATGACCACGCCGTTCTCCAGGAGACCCGACTTGGTGTTGTCGGCCGAATCCCAGAACTGCTTGATCCAGGGCTTCTTCTCGAGCGCAATGGGCAGGATCTGGTCGTAGATCCCCTTCATCGTGTCCGGATCCTTGAACGCGTCCAGCATCCGGTTGGTCGGCATCTTGCCCGAGGCGTCGAGCCACAGCCCGATGCCCAGCAACAGCGAATGCGGCCGGCCCTGGACCTTGGCCTGATACTCCTCGTTCCACAGCGTGCCGTAGCTGAGGGTCTTGTAGTCGAGGGTGGTGAGGTCGGTGCGCCACGAGATCGCTTCGGTGCCCCAGCAGTGCGGCAAGTGGTAGAGCCCGCCGTCCCAGGTCCACACGCTGCGGGACCCTTCCAGCATCGATCCGATCAGGTTGCCGATGTTGGCGAGCTTACCCTCGTCGAACGGGGCGAGGACGCCGATGTCCTGAAACTGCGGCGCCCGGTCGCGGGTCGGCTGGCACAGATCGAATCCGGCGCCTTCCGTGGCCTGCAGCTTGTTGATCTGCTCCTCGTTCTGCGAGAACGGCGTGGAGTTGACCTTGATGCCGGTCGCGGCCGTGAAGTTCGGGATGACCGGATCGGGCAGCTCGTCCGACCAGTTGAGCAGATTGAGCTCGCCCGACGACGACCGAGCGTCACGGACGAACCATGGGCCGATCGCGGCGATCGCCCCGGCCGCGACCGTGGACTTGAGCATCGTGCGCCGCGTGAATGTCCGCGCCGACCGCAAGGTGGCCCCGGTCGAGGCCTGTGCCTTCGTCTTCCTCGTCATTGAAAACTCCCTGATGCCCCAATAACCCGATCACCCACGAAAGCGGGCGCGGTTGCCGGGACTCTCCGGGAGGTGAATGGGAGCGTCAAGCGTCAAATTGATGACTTCCGCGCGGCGATGGTATCGCGCTTGCCCCTTTCTCCGACGGCCGCTACACAGCGTCGTCGACTTAACGGGAGGCACCCTTGACCCGCATGACCCCGAGCGAGGCGTTCGTCGAGACCCTCGTCGCCCACGGCGTTCGTCACGTGTTCGGCATCGTCGGGTCGGCCTATATGGACGCCCTCGACCTGTTCGAGCCGGCCGGCATCCGCTTCATCTCCGTGGCGCACGAACAAGGGGCCGGCCACATGGCCGACGGGTATTCCCGGGTAAGCGGCCGCCAGGGGGTCTGCATCGCCCAGAATGGCCCGGGAATCACGAACTTCGTCACCGCGGTCGCGGCCGCCTATTGGGCCCATTCGCCGGTGGTGGTCATCACCCCGGAAACCGGCACGGCGACCATGGGCCTCGGCGGCTTCCAGGAAACCGAGCAACTGCAGTTCTTCGAGAAGATCACCAAGTTCCAGGCGCACGTGAATCGGCCCGATCGCATCGCGGAATTCACCGGGCGCTGCTTCGACCTGGCGCTGACCGAACGCGGGCCGACCCAGCTCAACATTCCCCGCGACTATTTCTACGGCGAGTTCGACGGCACCGTTCCGGCGCCGAACCGGCTGGAGCGGTCGGCCGGAGGCCCCGCCAGCCTGGATCAGGCAGCCGATCTTCTGGCGGGCGCCAAGTTTCCCGTCATCGTCGCCGGCGGCGGCATCGTCATGGCCGACGGCCAGGATCAGGCGAGGGCGCTTGCCGAGCATCTGAGCGCGCCCGTGGTCACCAGCTACCTGCACAACGACGCCTTTCCGGCCGGCCATCCCCTGATGTGCGGCCCGCTGGGCTACCAGGGGTCCAAGGCCGCCATGCAGCTGATCGCGCAGGCCGACGTGGTCCTGGCGCTCGGCACGCGGCTGGGGCCGTTCGGCACCCTGCCGCAGCATGGCCTCGACTACTGGCCGAAGGATGCTCGGATCATTCAAGTGGACACCGAGCACCGCATGCTCGGCCTGGTGAAGCCGATCAGCGTGGGCGTCTGGGGCGACGCCAAGCTGGCGGCCGCGGCGATCCTCGACCGGTTGAAGACCTCGAACCGCCGGATCGCGGCCCACGGCAACCAGGACGCGCGCCTGGCCGAGGTCGCCAAGCGGAAGGCGGCCTGGGAGCAAGAGCTGGACGGCTGGACTCTCAAGGACGGCTCGCCGATCCCGCCGCGCCGGGCGCTGCGCGAGCTGGAGAAGGCGATGCCCGGGAACGCCATGGTGACGACCGACATCGGCAACATCTGCTCGGTCGCCAACAGCTACCTCCGGTTCGAGCGCCCTCGCAGCTTTTTCGCGGCCATGAGCTTCGGCAACTGCGGCTATGCCTATCCGACCGCGATCGGCGCCAAGGTGGCGGCGCCGGACCGGCCCGCCGTCGCTTATGTGGGCGACGGCGCCTGGGGCATGAGCCTGCAGGAAACCCTGACCGCGGTGCGGGAAGACATCCCCGTCACGGCAGTGGTGTTCAACAACGGCCAGTGGGGTGCCGAAAAGAAGAACCAGATCGACTTCTATGCCGATCGCTTCATCGGCAGCAACCTGACGAACCCCAGCTTCGCCGCCATCGCCCGGGCCATGGGCGCGGACGGGGTTACTGTGGACAAGCCCGACCAGGTGGGCGATGCGCTGCGCCAGGCGACCGCGTCCAACCGCCCGACCGTCATCGAGATCATGGTCACCCAGGAGTTGGGCGACCCGTTCCGCCGCGACGCCCTGAAGAAGCCCAAGCGCCTGCTCGACAAGTACAAGGCCTATTCCGTAGCCTGACCCGGGTTCAAAGGAGGCGATCATGGCTGAACCGACCCGGCTCCGGGCGACACTCGGGGGCATGACCGACGCGGAATGGGCCGTGCGCGTCGATCTGGCGGCGTGCTATCAGCTCGTGGACCTGCACGGCTGGTCGGACATGTCGTCGACCCACATCTCGGCGCGGGTGCCCGGCACCGACCAGTTCCTGATCAACCCCTATGGCGTGATGTTCGGCGACATCACGGCGTCGTCGCTGCTGAAGATCGACCAGGGCGGCAACGTCCTGTCCGAGACCACCTATCCGTTCAACCCGGCCGGGTTTGTCATCCACAGCGCAATCCACGGCGGCCGGGCCGACGCCCATTGCGTGCTGCACACCCATACCCGGGCCGGCATCGCCGTCGCCTCCCAGGCCGATGGGCTGCTGCCGCTCACCCAGAAGGGCATGATCCTGGCGGGCTTCGTCGCCTACCACGACTACGAGGGCCTGGTCCTCGAGGACGGCGAGAAGGAGCGGCTGGTCGCCCATCTCGGGGACAGGCAGATCCTGATCATGCGCAACCACGGGCTGATGACCGTGGGTGATTCCGTGGCCGCGGCCTTCGCCTGGATGCACCGCACCGAGATGGCATGCCGCTATCAGATCGACGCCATGTCCGGCGGTGCGCGCCTGCACCTGCCGGCGCCCGAGGTGCAACGCCGCACGCAGGAGCAGGGCCTGCGTATTCTCGGCCCCAACGGCCATGCCCGCTCCGGCTTCGAATGGCCGGGCCTCCTCAAGCAACTCGAACGCGAGCGCGGCACGTCCTATCGCACCTGAGGGAGCTCACCATGGCGCGCACTTTTCCCGAGCACGGCGAGCTGTGGCCCGTGCTGGAGCAGCGGCTGCTGCGCGAGCGCATCAAGGACATCGACTGGCTGAAGGGTCTCAGCGATTCGTATTGGCCCGATCCCGGCGGCAACGTCCGCCTGGTCGCCAAGGCCGCCGCCGACCAGATGTTCGACGCCTTCCTGCTCGGCGCCAAGTACGGCGAGCCCTCGGCCCGCATGGTCGAGGACGAAGTTACCGCCATGACCCGCGAGATTCTGGGCGCGCCTCCGGGTGCGACCACCACCCTCACCGGCGGCGGGACCGAGAGCAACTTCCACGCCGTGAAGACGGCGCGCGATTGGGCGCGGGTGCATCGCCCCGCGGCCAAGGACCCCGAAGTCCTGCTGTGCTGGACGGCTCACCCCTCGTTCGACAAGGCCGCGCACATCTGTGGCATCCGTACCCGCCGCATCCCTGAACGGGCGGATTTCCGCGCCGATGTAGCGGCGATGGCGAAAGCGGTCAACCGCGACACCATCATGGTCGTCGGCTCCTCGCCGTCCTTCTCCCACGGCGTGATCGACGATATCGCCGGGATCGGCGCGATCGCCGAGCAACACGGTCTGTGGGGCCACGTGGACGCCTGCGTCGGCGGCTTCCTGATTCCTTTCCTGCGCAAGAACGGCCGGCGGCTGCCGAACTTCGATTTTTCCACGTCCGGGGTCGCCTCGATCTCGGCCGATCTGCACAAGTTCGGGTTCGTGACACCGCACGGCATCTCGACGTTCACCCTGCGGGACGGCGCGAACGTCACGTATCAGGGGTTCGACTTCGACGACTGGCCGTACGGGCGCTACGCGGTCAAGACCTTCGCCGGGTCGCGCAGCGGCCAGGTGGTGGGTGCCGCCTGGGCCGTGCTGCGGCACTTGGGCGAGGACGGCTACCGCAAGCGCGCCGAGCTCGTCACCCGCATGGCCGACATCCTGGAAAACGGGGTCAAGGCGATCCCCGGCCTGCGCCCCCTGGCCCCGTCCGAGGCGGGAATCTTCGTGTACACGTCCGACCAGGTCGACATCGTCGCCGTCGCCGAGGGTCTGAACGCCAGGGGCTTCCCGTCGAGCTGGTGCAAGAAGCCCGAGGCCATCCATATCCTGCTCTATCCGATCGAGGAGATCGCGCCCGTCGCCGACTACCTGAGGGCACTCTCCGAGGTCGTGGCCGAGGTCCGCGCCACGGGCCGCAAGGCGACACAGCGGCAGGCGACCTACGCCTGACCGAGGCCCAGTTTGGAGCCGGGTCGGTCGGACCGACCCTTCGGCAATGCTCATTCTTGCGCGTAGACCGTTACGCGCAAGATTAGGGGTCTATGCGCAAGATAGTCTTGCGCATAGAATTGAAAGTTGCGCGTAGACGTGATTTATTTGCGCGTAGGGCATCTATGCGCAACTAAATCGAGGCGCGATGGCACGGGGTATTCCGGACGAGGCGTTGCAGGCGATCGAGAAGGCAGTGCGGTTCAAGCCCGACGGCGCGACAGCACGGCAGATCGCCGAGGCTCTTGGGCCAGCGTCGCCGCAACGGACCCTGCAACACCGTCTCAAGTATCTCGTCGATCGTCGGCGCCTCGTCATGGATGGCAAAGGCCGATGGGTGCGGTACCGGGTGCCTGCAATCGAAGCGCCCGCGGAACGGGCCGAAACTGGGGTCGAAGGCGAACCGCCCCTGCATCTTTCCCGATCGGGCATCGAGATTCAGGCGTACATCCGCCGGCCGCCCGAGGCCCGCAAACCCGTCGGCTACAAACGCGCGTTCCTCGACTCGTACCGGCCGGGCGAGACCTTCTATCTGACGACGGCGGAGCGGGCGCATCTGCGCGAGGTTGGTACGCCGAAGATCGCGGAACAACCCGCCGGCACCTATGCGAAGCAGATTTTGAGCAGGCTGTTGATCGATCTGTCCTGGAACTCCAGCCGTCTCGAGGGCAACACCTATTCGCTGCTCGATACCAAGCGCCTGATCGACCTGGGCGAGGAGGCGGAAGGGAAGGAACGTCTCGAAGCGCAGATGATCCTCAACCACAAGGACGCCATCGAGTTTCTAGTCGGCACGGCGGCGGAGATCGGCTTCAACCGCTACACGATCCTCAACTTGCACGCACTGCTCGCCAACAACCTGCTTGCCGATCCCGACGCGGTGGGCAGACTCCGGCATATCGGCGTCGGCATCGAGCGTTCGGTCTTTCACCCGCTGGAGATGCCGCAGCTCATCGAAGAGTGCTTCGACCAGAGTCTTGCAACGGCGTCCGCGATCACCGATCCGTTCGAGCAAGCCTTCTTCGTGATGGTGCAACTTCCCTATTTGCAGCCGTTCGACGACGTGAATAAGCGGGTGTCGCGCCTTGGCGCCAACATCCCACTCATCAAGGGAAATTTCTCGCCGCTGTCCTTCGAAGGTGTGCCGCGCGACACCTATACAGACGCCTTGCTCGGCGTCTACGAGCTGAACCGGGTCGAGCTGTTGCGGGACGTGTTCATCTGGGCTTACGAGCGGTCCGCTAAGCGCTACGCTGCCGTGCGGCAGTCGCTGGGCGAGCCCGATCCCTTCCGACTGCGGCATCAGGCGGCGCTGCGCGAGGTTGTCGGTGCCGCCGTTCGTGGGCGTTTGGATAACACACAGGCCGCCTGGCACATCCGCGCATGGACGCAAGAGCATATCGATCTGGCCGATTCGGAGCGCTTCCGCAATATCGCCGAAAGTGAGCTATCAGGCCTGCACGAAGGAAATTTCGCGCGCTACCAAATCAGACCGTCTCAATTCGCCGCGTGGCGGACGGCGTGGAACAGGTGAGCATGCTTGCCGACGACCCACTGGCGCAGATCGCCGTGCCCGTTTACGCGAGATGTATTCAAGTCAGATTTTGAATCTGGCTGCCCCCCTACCCCCGCACGATGTTCTGCTCCGGGCCGAAGGGGAACTTGGTGATGTTTTCGGCCCCGTCCTTGGTCAGGACCAGGATGTCGTGCTCGCGGTAGCCGCCGGCGCCGGGCTCGCCCTCGGGGATGGTGATCATCGGCTCCATCGACACCACCATGTCGGGCACCAGCACCGTCTCGATGTCCTCGCGCAGCTCGAGCCCTGCCTCGCGCCCGTAGTAGTGGCAGAGCGTGCCGAAGGAGTGGCCGTAGCCGAAGGTGCGGGCGTCCAGCAGCCCGTGTGTCTTGTAAATCTCGTTGAGTTCCAGCGCGATGTCCTTGCAGCGCGCGCCCGGCTTGATCAGGTCGATCCCGCGGCGGTGGACCCGGACGTTGATCTCCCACAGCTCGCGTTCGCGCTTGCCGCACGAATCCAGGAACAGGGTCCGCTCCAGCGCCGTGTAGTAGCCGGCGATCATCGGGAAGCAGTTGAGGCTGAGGATATCGCCCTTGCGCACCCGCCGCGTGGTCACCGGATTGTGGGCGCCGTCGGTGTTGATCCCCGATTGGAACCAGACCCAGGTGTCCATGAGGTCGGTGTCGGGATAGGTCTTGGCGATCTCGCGGACCATGGCCTGGGTGGCGTGCAGGGCCACCTCGTGCTCGGGCACGCCCTCGGCCACGGCCTCGACGCAGGCCGCGCCGCCCAGGTCCGCGATGCGGGCGCCCTGGCGGATGAGCGCGATTTCCTCGGCCGACTTGACCATCCGCATGCGCGCGCACCCCTTGGCCACGTCGACCAACTCGACCGCCGGCAGTGCCGCTTGCAGCTTGTCGCGGTTCTCGACGCTGATGTGGTCGGTCTCGATCCCGACCCGGCCCCGGTTCGGAATAAGCTGCTGCACGGCCCGGGAGAAGTTATCCCGCTGCCAGTCGGTGTAGGTCAGGGTCGCGGCGAAACCGCGGCGCCAGGGCTGGCCGTAGTCGATGTTGGCGACGATCGCGGTGATGGCGTCATGGGTCACCACCAAGCCGTAGGGACGGTTGAACGAGTAGTAGAGGAAGTGATCGTAGTAGTTGATGTTGTGGTACGAGGTGAACAGGACGGCGTCGATGCTCTCCGCCGCCATGTGCGCCCGCAGCTTGGCGAGGCGCCCCGCCATCTCGGCGTCCGAGAACACCGCCGGGACCTTGGTCCCATTGCGGATGGTCTTCACACTATCCATGGACGTCCCCTCGATCGCGGTGGCCTCGAAAAGGGCGCAACCGTAATCGGGAAGATGGGCTACGAGAAGCCATTTGTCTTGGGAGGGCCTGGCCGCGGCATCCTGCGGCGGTGTGCTTGGCGCACCCGGCCCGACTCGAACGGGCGACCTCTGCCTTCGGAGGGTAATGGTCTGGCCTGACATGCCCCGACACACCAGGTCACATCACGCAATATCAATAACTTAGACGGACACTTGTTGCCAGGACTCGACAGGAATATCCTATCGGCGTGGGTACCCGCGTGGGTACCCGAGGATATCGAGAGCGACATGGCGACGGTGCGATTGACCAAGAGACGGGTGGAAGAAGTAACGCCCGAAGGCCGTGACCTGTACCTGTTCGACAGCGAGGTGCATGGCTTCGGACTTCGAGTCCGGTCGAGCGGGGTCAAGAGCTACTTCCTGCAATTCAGGCAGGGCGCGGGGGGGCGCAGGGCGAACAAGGTCCGCTACACCATCGGCCGGCACGGGCAACCCTGGACCGTCGAGCAGGCGCGACGGCACGCTAAGACGCTCCTCGCCCAGGCCAAGACCGGAACCGATCCGGTGATCGCCCGCAACACCGAACGGGCCGCAATGACGGTGGCCGAGTTATGCGACCTCTATCTCGCCAAGGTGCCGACGCTGGTACTGCCCCAACGTGGTCGCCCGAAGAAGGCCAGCACCCTCGCCATCGACCGGGGGCGCATCGTGCGGCATATCGTGCCGCTTCTCGGGAACAAGCGGGTCAGGGACCTCACGTCCCGCGACATCGAGCGGTTTCAAGAGCGCGTCGCCGCCGGCGAGACGAAGGCCGACGTGAAAACCGGCAAGCACGGCCGCGCAAGGGTAACCGGCGGCCGGGGCACGGCGGCTCGGACGGTGGGGCTTTTCGGGGGCATCCTCTCGTTCGCGGTCAAGGAGCGCATCCGCGCCGACAACCCGGTCAGGGGCGTCACGCGTTACTCGGACACGAAGCGCGAGCGGTACCTGTCCGGCGAGGAACTGACGCGGCTCGGCGACGCGCTGGCGGCCGTCGAAACCGAGCGTCCCGTCCCCGTCGCGGCGATCCGGTTTCTCGCGCTGACCGGGCTCCGCCTTTCGGAGGCACTGACCCTCCAGTGGGAGCACATTGACGCCGAACTGGGCTGCCTACGGCTGCCCGACTCCAAGACCGGCGCCCGCGTCGTGATGCTCGGTGCGCCTGCCCTCGCGTTGCTGGCGGTCCAGCCCAAATTGGAAGGCAACCCCTTCGTGTTCCCCGGCGAGCGTCGCGGGCACCATTTCGTCGGGCTCCCGAAGATCTGGCGCAAGGTGCGCGAGCGCGCCAAGCTCGACGGCCTGCGGATGCATGATCTTCGGCACGGGTTCGCGTCGGTCGCGGCCGCCGGAGGCAATGGCGTCTTCATCGTCGGCAAGCTCCTGGGCCACGCCGACCCGAAATCGACCCACCGCTACGTCCACCTCGCCGATAGCCCAGTGAAGGCCGCCGCCGACCGCACGGCGGAAACGATCTCGGCACGGATGCAGGGGAAGCCGTCCAGAGAAATCGTGGTGCTTCGGACCGAGCGAGTATGACGCCACGACGGCCGCCAAGTGGGGCTGGCGGCTCCCGAGGGCCCGCGAGGGTCGGCCGTCTGGGTCAACGATCGGGGACCGCCGAAAAGTGTGGTCGGGGAGCGCCTCAGCGTCCCTTGAAGAGGGGCGGGCGTTTTGCGGCGAAGGCTCGCGGGCCTTCCTTGGCGTCCTCGGAGCGCAGCGCCCGATCGTAGAGCGCGAATCGACCGCGGCGCATGGCGTCGAAGGTGGCGATCGGATGGCTCCCTTCGCTCTCGGTCACGATCTGCTTGATCGCCTGCACGGCCAGCGGACCTCCCTCGCAGATGCTCGCCGCCCGCTCGCGCGCCCGCGCCATCAGCTGGGTCAGGGGGACGACGGCGTTGACCAGCCCGAATTGGAGCGCTTCGGCCGCCGTGAGGCGCCGACCCGTCAGCAACATCTCGAGTGCGATGTTGCGCGGCAGGCGGCCGATGAGCCGCTGCACCCCACCGGCGTCCGGAAGCAGGCCCACCTTCACCTCGGGCACGGCGAACAGGGCGTGGTCGGCGGCGATGACAATGTCCGAGGCCAACGCAATCTCGCAGCCGCCGCCGAAGGCGATGCCGTTCACCGCCGCGATGACCGGCTTGTAGAGGCGCGGAAGTTCGGTGATCCCGGCGAAGCCGCCGATGCCGAATGGACCGCCGGGGCGCAAATCGCCGAAGCTCTCCGGATCGCCGTCTGATTTGAGATCGAACCCCGCCGAGAAGAACCGGTCGCCTGCGCCGGTGACGATGCCGACCAGCAGTCGATCGTCGTCCCGAAGGCGTGCGAAGGCTTCGCCAAGCGCGCGACTGGTCGCCATGTCGATGGCATTGGCCTTGGGCCGGTCGATGGTGATCTCGAGGACCTTGCCGTCTTCCTTCGTCACGACCCCCGTCATCGCGTTCACCCGATGTCGACGGCGAAGGGTACGCCCTGCTTCTCGAGGTACCGGCCGATGAGCATCTTCTGGATCTGGTTCGTCCCGTCGAAGATCTCGAAGGCCTTGACGTCGCGCATCATGCGTTCGACCGGATAGGCCTTGCTGAGGCCGTTACCCCCCAGCACCTGCACGGCGTCGGTCGTGACCCGCATGGCCGCTTCGGTCGCGACCAGCTTCGCCATCGCGGCGTAGGTGCTGGCACGCCGGGAATGCTCGTTCGCCAGCAGGTCCATGGCGGTTTCCCAGAGGCTGCGCGCGGCGGCGAGCTGCGCGGTCATCTCCGCCAGCAGGAACTGCATGCCCTGATGCTGGATGATGGGCTTTCCGAACTGCACGCGCTCGCCCGCGTAAGCGACCGCCAGTCGCAGCGCGCCCGTGGCAACGCCGATCGCCATGGCGGCGCAGTTGAGCCGCGCCTCGTCCAACGTGGTCATCGCCACCTTGAAGCCCTCGCCTTCCGTACCCAGCCGGTTGTCCACGGGAATCGCCGCATCATCGAAGAAGAGCGGCGTCGTCGGGCTGCCGCGCAAGCCGAGAAGGTCCTCGTCCGTACCCCGCGTGAAGCCCGGCGTATCGCGTGGCACGAGGAAGGCGGAGACCCCCTTGTGACCGGCCTGCCGGTCGGTCTTCGCGAACACGACGAACACATCGGCGACGGCACCGTTGGTGCACCACGCCTTGCGGCCGTTGAGCACGTAGTGATCGCCGCGGCGCTCGGCGAAGGTCGTGATGCTGGCCGCGTCGGATCCGGCCGCCGGTTCCGACAGGCTGAAGGCGGGAATGATCTCGCCGCTCGCGATCCGCGGCAGGTAGGCGCGCTTCAAATCCTCCGACGCGGCCTGAACGATCGGCGCGGTCGCGTCGCCGCAGTTTGAGTAGATCAGCGAGAACGCGGCACTGTCACGCGCCAGGCGCTCGGCGATCAGGAGCGGAGTGACCATGTTCGGCCCGCTGCCGCCGAAGACTTCCGGAATCCACAGGCCGAAGAGGCCCAGCTTTCCGGCCGCTGCGTAGAGGTCCCGCGGAAAGTCGCCCGTCCGATCGATGTCGGCGGCGCGTGGCGCGACCTTCTCGCGCGCGAAACGGTCGACGAACTCGAGGATCTGCCGCTGCTGGTCCCTGTCCATGGTCAAACGCACTTAAATCATCACCAGTCCACCGCTCACGCTGATGGTTTGGCCGGTGATGTAATCGGCATCGGGCGACAGGAGGAAGCTCACGGCCCCTGCCTGGTCCTCTGGCTGGGCCACGCGACGGAACGGTATCAGGCGCACCATGCGTCGGATCAGCTCGGGATCCTCCTCGATCTCCGCCTTCAGAAGCGGGGTCTCGGTGGGCCCGGGGGAGACGCAGTTGACGTTGATGTTGTGGCGCGCGTGTTCGCGGGCGAGGCTCTTGGCGAGGGCGATGATGCCGCCCTTCGTGGCCGAATAGACCACCTCGCCGCTGGTGCCCACGCGCCCTGCGTCCGAGGCGAAGTGCACGATCTTGCCGCGCTTCCGTTCGACCATCCCCTTGAGCACGGCATGGGTCACGTAGAGGATCGCTTCGAGGTTGATGGCGATCACCTTGCGCCAATAGGTCGAGTCCTCGTCGATGAACCGCGACGTGCCGACCCAGCCGATCACGTTGACCAGCGCATCGATGGGTCCCACGTCCTTCTCGACCCGGGCCACGGTGTCGCGCGCCGCCCGCTCGTCGGTCTGGTCGCAGGGCCAAAGGGTCAGCCGATCCGCGCCCTTAACGGCCTTCGCGCGCAGCTCGGCGAGGCCAGCCTGGTTGATGTCCAGGACGGCGACCTTGAAACCGTCGGCGAGCAGGCGGATGACCACCGCCTGCCCGATGCCGCCGGCGCCACCGGTCACCAACGCAAGCCTACTGTCCGTCATTCCGCCCTCCCTCACAGCCCGAAGACACGGGCGGCGTTCTCGTACAGAAACTTTTCCATGGATCGCGGCTTGAACCCAAGCGCGGCGATCTGGTCGAGCGCCTCCTTGTGCCCGATCAGCGGATAGTCCGTGCCGAACATAACCTTGTCCTGCCCGAACGAGTTGATAAACTTGACCAGCTCCGGCTTCCAATATTTCGGGGCGTGCGCGGACGTTCCGAGAAAGACGTTGGCGTGGCGGCGGGCGATGGCGATGGCTTCTTCGGTCCATGGCCACCCGGTGTGGGTGCAGACGATGGCAAGGTCCGGGAAATAAAGCGCGACTTCGTCCAGGTAGACCGGGCGCGCGGGTTCGATCGGCATCAGGTCGAGGGTCGTGCCCATCGAAATCACCACCGGAACTCCGAGCTCCTGGGCCTTGGCATAGTAGGGGAAGTAGTGCGCGTGGCTGGGCGGAACGCGATAGCCATGGGGATGGATGTGCAGCCCCTTGAAACCGTGTTCGCGCACCGCCACCTCGAGCGCTTTGACGCCTTTCATGCGCTCGTAGATGTTGACGCCGAAAAGGCCGAAGAGTCGGCCGGGCGCCTGGCGCTGAAGCGCCGCCACCTCCTCCACGGTCGAGTTTTCGAGCAGGCGCTGCTGTTGAATCGACCAGGTCTTGACCGCGCAGATCAGCAGCTTCTCGACGCCCAGATTGTCCATGCGTCTCAGAAACTCGGGCGTCTCGTAACCGACAAAATTCCCGACGCGACCCACTTGCTCCCAGCGGCTGTGCTCCTCCTCGTTCTCGAGGTAGTTCTTGCGGATGCCGGCCGGCGAGAAGTCGTTACAGAGGATGTCGATGACTTTCATCATGCCCCTCAAAGGCCACGGTTGACGCCACCGTCGACCAGCAGGTTCTGGCCGGTGATCGAGCCTGCGTCGCCGGAGAGCAGAAAGGCGACGGTCCCCGCCAGCTCCGCCATGGTCACCGCGCGCCCCATGGGGATAGTCCGCCGTACAGCGTCGCTCAGCGGCCAGTTCTCGACGAAGCCCGGCAGGATGTTGTTCATGCGGATGCCGTCGCGGGCGTAGCGATCGGCGAACAGCTTGGTGTAGGCGGCGAGCGCCATCCGCATGGTGCCGGATACCGGGAAAATGAGGCGCGGCTCGGGCGCCACGAACGTCGACACGTTGACGATCGATCCGCCGCCCTGCCCTTGCAGGACCGGGGTCACCGCCCGCGCCATGCGCACGACATTGAGGAAATAGAGATCGACCCCGAACAGCCACGCTTCGTCGGGGATGTCCACCAGCGACCGGTCGAGGTCGGGATCGTAGGCCGACCCCGAAACGTGCAGGCTCTGCTTGTCCCGGCCGGTGTTGTTCACCACCCCGTCGATGCGTCCATAGGTCGTCAATGCGAGTTGGACCACGGCCTCGAGGTCCATGGGTTCGGTGACCGAGCCCTGCATGCCGACGCCGCCGAGCTTGCGGGCGAGATCGACCACACCCGCGGAGCGGGCGAATAGCACGACGCGATGGTTGCGCTCGACAAGGCCGTTCGCGAGCGCTGCGCCGATACCCTGGCTCGCCGCCGTGACGATGGTAACCGGCCGTGCGACGCCCATCGCCTAACGCACGTGCACGCGCTGGTCCAGCCAGCGCCGAGCCTTGTACTCGCTCCGCGCCAGGGCGCCCGGCTTCAGCACATCGACGAGGAATTGGATGCCCACCTTGCGCTGCACGGCCTCGGCCAGGTGCCCGCGAAGGCCGCCGATCTCTTCGACCGACAGCGGTCGCTTGGGCATCACCCGCAGCGTGCCGACGTCGGCGTGACTGTCATCGGAGGTGAGGACGACTTGATATTCGTCCACGATCGCGTCGGCAAACACGACGTCGTCGACGGCCTGCGGCCAGATGTTGACGCCCTTGACCTTCTTCATGTCATCGAGCCGGCTGATCGAGGCCACTTCGACCCCGGAGAAGGGCCGGCCGCAGGCGCACGAGGCGTGGGAGCGGAAGACACCACGGTCGCGGGTACGGCAGCGCACCAGCGGCGTGTCCGTGTGATAGAGGCTGGTGATGACGATTTCGCCGGCCTCGCCGTCCTGCACATGCCGGCCCGTCGCGGGGTCGATCACCTCGGTCAACACCATGGAATCGATGTTGTGCAGCATCCCGGGCCGCGCCGCCGTGCCGATGCCGTGTTCGCAGCTGAACATGTGGTCGTTGCCCGACTGGGTGGAACCGTAGCGATCGTAGACCTTGGCACCGAAAGCCTCCTCCAGGCGCTCGAGCCATGGGAAGCCCGAGCCTTCCGCACCGGTGAGCAGCACCTTGATCCCGAGCGACGACGGATCCGTGGGGCAAACCGCCGCCAAGTGGCCGAAGTACGACGTCGTGCCGAACAGGGCGCGCGGGCGAAAGCGCTGGATCAGCTCGAGCTTCTTTTGGGCATCGTAGTTGCCGACCGGGAAGACCGTGAGCCCGGACGACACCGCCCCCTGAAACTCGCAACGTCCTCCGGCCATCATCGTGACCGGCAGTGTCAGGAACACGCCGTCACCGCGCGCCAGCCCCGACCAACGGATTTGAAACCCGTAAATATGGCCGGTTTGCCGGAACTCCTCGGCGGTCTGGACGTGCACCTCCACGCCCTGTCCGGTGGTCCCACTCGTGTTCGCGACGACGAGCGGGCATCCGAGGCCCAGGGCGTGGCGGTGTCGCAGGCCAAAGGGCGGCGCCTTCGCCTGGTCCGCGATGAAGTCCTTCTTCTCGACGGTCGGAACGCGCTGGCGGAAATCTTCGATGGAGGCGATGCGATCGGGCGTGACCTTCGCCTTCTGCCATGCCTCGCGGTAGAAGTCGTTCTCGTGCCAGGTCTTCCGCAAAAGGTGCATGAGCCGCTGCGCCTGGAGCGCAACCAGCGCATCCCGAGTCAGCCCCTCGGCGCTCGGATCGTGGATGCGCCGTTCCATGCGTGCGTCGTCACCATAACGTCCCATGATGGCGCTCATTATAACTCAGATAATTTCCCGCGTCTGCACCCGCCCCAGTAGATTGGGATGGCGCGGGAGCAGCGGCGTACTGCCGCACTGAGAGATGGTGGCGGGGGCAATGATCGGAACGGATGGTGTCGATTTTCTGGCGGGCACCCGTGTTCTGGACCTGACGCAGTTCACGCCGGGGCCCTACGCGACGCTTCTGTTGTCTGATTTCGGAGCCACGGTCCTCAAGATCGAGCCACCGACCGGCGATCCGCAGCGAACCGATGGACCAGCCGACAGCGATGGGCTGTCGGTTTGGTACAAGCTCATCAATCGCAACAAGGACGTCGTGTGCCTCGATCTCAAGTCCTCCGAAGGCAAGGAGGTCTTCGCGGGGCTGCTGCAGCGCGCCGACGTCCTGGTCGAATCCTATCGTCCCGATGTGCTGGCGCGTCTGGGATTTCCCCGGGACCGCATCGTTGCGCTGAATCCCGGTCTGGTCCACTGCGCGCTGTCCGGGTGGGGCCAGACGGGCCCCTACCGGTTGCGCCCAGGCCATGACCTGAACTACGTCGCCTTCGGTGGCGCGCTCATCGCTTCGGGCACGGCGGAAGCGCCGGTCATGAGCCATCTCACCGTGGCCGACTGGGCCGGCGGATTTCTCGCAGCTACGACGATCCTGGCGGCGCTCGCCGGCAGGAGCCAGAGCGGCCGGGGCGCCCATCTCGACGTGAGCCTCGCCGAGGCGGTGCTGTCCTGGTTGAGCTTCGATCTGACGGGTGAATTGCGGCCTGGCTTCCAGTCACGGCGGGCGGTGAGCACCTACAACGGCGGGCTCGCCTGCTATCAGATCTACCGCACGTCCGACGACCGTTTCGTCACCCTCGGCATCATCGAAGCGAAGTTCTGGCGCAACTTCTGCGAGGCCGTGGGGCAACCGTCCTGGGTGGAGCGCCAAGCCGACCCGGTCCCGCAGCACGCGTTGATCGCGGAGGTCGCGGCGCTGTTCCGTACCCGCACCCTGGATCAGTGGAACACGCTGCTCGAATCGATCGAGACCTGCTATCACCCAGTGCTCGCGTTTTCCGAGCTCATGCGGCATCCGCACGTGCAGGCTAGGCGCATGGTCGACGTGTCGGAAGGTCAGGACCCCTTCGCCGAAGTCTTGCTGCCGCTCTGGCTCGACGGTCGCCCGCCACCCCGTCGCCGAGCGTTTCGCGAGGTGAGCCCCGCAGACGTGCGACGGGCCTGGGATCTCGATCCCTAGGGTTGGCGTGCCGTCCGCGTTGATCGGGCACCACGGCCCTCGGCGATGTCCCGGCTCTCCTCGACGAGGCTCAGGATAAACGCCTCATGGGGATCGAGCTTCGATCGCATGGGCTGATCCTGCCGACTGGGCCGCACATCCCCCGTCCTGCGCCAAAGACGATGCCAGGCGCCGGCCGGCGCGATCCCGATTTGCGAACCGCCACGCCGCCTCTCGTGTCGACAGCCCGTTGTCGATTGCGTCCACCACACGCCGACGCAGATTCATGCTGAACGCACGCGCCATCGTCCCCCTCCTCGCAAACCGCGAGAGGAGGGAAGCAGTTTTCCGGCCACAAGGGAATCTCCCCGACTCCGCTTTCAATGCAGAGGCGCTAGCCGACGAAGATGGCAGCGATGATCCCCCGCCTGCATGTCTCAGTTGGGTCAACTACCGCCTTCGAGGCGATGACCGCTGCATGACCGTAGCTGGGGGTGAAGCGGACATCGGCGCCGGGATGTCGGCTGTACCCCCAGCAGCGGCCGCTACGGGCAGGTCGGCCTGACGGGCAGTCCTAGCCAAAAGCAGTCGTGGCTGGGTCCTGTAACCACCTCGGCTCGGCATTGATCTGAACCGGCATCGCCCTGCTCAGCCGCCAGCCGATACCACTTCAATGCCTCGGCGTTGACCTGCGGAACCCCCTGGCCGGCGTCGTACATGAGGCCGAGGTTGTTTTGGGCTTGGGCATCGCCCTGCTCCGCAGCCAGCCGGTACCACTTCACCGCCTCGGCGTAATCCTGCGGAACACCCTGACCTTCGCCCTACATGACGCCGAGGTTGTATTGGGCTCCGGCATCGCCCTGCTCGGCAAACGGCCGAATTAGTTTCAATACGGTCGCGTAATCGCCCCAGTAATACGCCGCCGATGCATCATCGAGGTCATCCGCGAGCGCGCCACCGTGCGATCCCAGCATCATGGCCATGACCAGCACGGCAAGGCGCAGCGTCTGCTTCATGCCGGAAATCCTAGACCCGATTGGCGCGACTGTCTCATCCGTCGTCGAGCAGCGACACGGGGCGGTCGCTCTATCGCGCCCTACTGGTGAGCCGCCATCCACTCGCGGGCTAGGCGTTGGGCTTCGGCAATCTGATCGGGCGTCATCGACTGGGCGATGCCGTCCCTATTCTCGACCGCGGTCTCCTCGCCCCCTGCCCCGGCGAGGTTGTACCAAAAATGGGCTTGAACGAAGTCCTGCGGCACGCCCTGGCCGTTGCGGTACATGACGCCGAGGTTGTTTTGGGCGCCGGCGTAGCCCTGCTCGTCGCGCAGGCGCTCGAAGATCCGCTTCGAGGTGTGCCGCTGCTTCACTGGACGGCCCTTATCATCCTCCAGGATCCGATCGATCACCCCGACGAATGGATCCAGCTTCGGGCGTGCCGGCGGGCGGCTCCGCCGGTACCCCGGCGGAACCGAGAAAACCAGCATCTTCGCCACCGTCCGCGGGTCAATCCCAAACCGACGCGCCTCATCGCGACGGCTCAGACCATCAATCCGCACCGCATGGCGGACCTGCCCGTAAAGTTCCACGCCCTTCATCCCTCCTCCCTCTGCACTGCATGCAAAGAGCTATCTGCCGAGGCATTTTTGCTCCGGCGCAACCAGACAATCCGGCCGCTTCACTGAGGGATTTTCTCTCCGGCGCTTACAGGCACACGGGTTCTGATCAGTGGCGGTTGGTATAAGCACACCACGACACCGACATCACGCGGACCGGCATCCTGACCTGACGACGCCATCTTCGTCGCACCAGCGAGCGGCCGGCAGGGAAGGGGCTGGGTCGTGCCGCTGCGAACTTGAGTGCGGGGCGTACGTCCTGATCACGAGATTGACTCGCGTTTCATTAAAGCGCTGAGTGTCCTGGATGCGGAGACGGGAACTATAAAAACCGCATCCGGGAGGACTCGACCCATGGCGATCAAGACCGGGAACAGTGGAAAGAACATTCTTTCCGGCACGAGCGGGATCGACACGCTGTTCGGGCTTGGCGG
>SHVY01000030.1 GCA_009694045.1 Alphaproteobacteria bacterium
GTCAAATCGCTGGGATAACGCAGACCGCGACGATCCGCCACGGCACGATGTTCGGGCGTCCACATCAAGCAACCTCCTCAACAAGGTTGCCACCCATAGAGTCACAACCGACTCCCCAGACTCAACATCTTTTCGGAGCGGCTCTCAGAGTTTTACTATTCCCATGAAAATTATTGAAGATTATAAGAACTGACGCTATCTATAGTAATTATCAACTGCAAGTTTATATGCCAACAATTCATATTGTTCAGAAATCTGGTCGAAGAATTACCTTACTCGACCAGCTTACGCTTGATGTTGTCACGACAATAGAATCCGGAAACTTGACATCTGCGACCGGCGTGCTCGTGGCACACCTGGCGCGAACCGTCAGTTCGCGGCCGCCGACGCCTCGCCGCAGGCGGCCCGCGCTCGAATCATTCCCCAACCATAGACGTCGTCCCGGCCGGGCTTGCCGAGATCCGTGGCACCGCGAATCAGGGCCGCGATCAGGGCCTCCCGGTTCGATGGTTCCCCCGTCGCAAGCTGCGATGCCAGCACCGCCGTCACGAAGGGCGCGGCGAACGAGGTTCCGGATTGCCGCTCCGACCCACCGATCGCGGCAACGGGGATGCCTACGCCGGGAGCCGCGAAGTCCAGGTAGTCGCCACGGTTGGCCTCGGGCAAGGGTAGCATTCGCCCATCGACGGCCGTGACCGCGATCACCGAATCATAACCCGCCGGATAGGCGGATGGGGCATCGGGCCCGCCATTGCCGCCGGCGGCCACGAGGATGAGCCCGCGGGCGTCCGCCTGCTTGACCGCGAGCCGCATGAGGGAGTTCTCGCTGCCGGCAAGCGAAAGGTTGGCGATGGAGACCCCTTGGCCAATCAGCCAATCGATCGCCTGGGCGATGCGAACCGCTGTGGTCAGGGGCCGGCCATCGGCATCCAAGCTGAAGACCCCGGCACTGAAGAGCTGAATCCCGGGGACGAGACCTTGCATTGCCGTCAGGGAAGAGCCGAGCAGGATCGACGCGACTTCGGTCCCATGCTCCGTGGGCGCGGCCGTCTCCGCCGCCGCGACGAAGGATTCCGCGACAATGGCCCTCGCCGGAGCCAACGACGGATCCACGCCGGAATCGATCAAGCCAATCCGCACGCCTGCACCGCATAACGGGGACGTCTCGGTCCAACCGACCAGGCGCGCCGGGTGATCCGCCGAAAGCGCGATCGCGGTGGCCTGGGTACGATAGACCTCGTTGGCGGCAATCTCGATACCTGGCAAGGCGTCCTGCAGGCGCTCGCTCGCCTGCGCGACCGTCAGCCCGCGCGGGATACCAAGGCGCACGACCGCCACGCCGAGGTTGCCAAGGGTCAGGCGGTCGCGCAGCACGAAGCCAAGGCCAGCGGCCGTTGCCAGAAGGCCCGCGCGATCGTCTACCATGACGATTTCGCCCGCGACGCGCTCGCCGCTGGAATCCTTTTCGGTGTTGATTCCCGGGGATGCTGCCGCTCCAGGCGCAACGACAACGTCGTCATCCGGCACATCAGAGTCGTCGTCGGAGTCATCGGAGTCATCATCGGAGTCGTCGTCGGAGTCATCGGAGTCGTCGTCAGACCCTTTGCCCGACCCGCTGTTGTCATCGCCGCCGTCGTCGCCACCATCGTCGCCGCCATCATCACTTCCACCGTCGTCACTCCCGCCATCGTCACCACCGCCGTCGTCGCCGCCATCATCGCCGCCGCCATCATCACTCCCGCCGTCGTCGCCGCCGTCATCACCTCCGCCATCGTCGCCACCATCGTCGCCGCCGCTTCCGCTGCCCTTGTCGGCCAAGGCCGAAGCCATGAGGCTCGGCTGGACCGGAAAATCAGGCCCAATCATGAGGAGACCGAGCCCGACGAAAAGGGCGGCGACCCACGCGGGCCAAGGGATGCGGCACCGGGTCGTCATGGCGAGGTCAGCTCGGAAACGACCAGATTGGCCCACACCCCGTCGGCGCCGCGACAGGCGATGCCGCGTCCGGGAATAGCCATCCCTCCGCTGTGTTGCTCGTCACGGAACGCACGGCAGGTGATGCCGGACGCCAGGGCCACCTGGCCAAGGGCCGTCACCGTTCCACGGACACCGATGTCGGCCCGCTCATAGCTTGCCGTCGCACCCTCGACACCGGCCTCCATGGCGCGCGCGACCGCCTCCGCGAAGGCGTCGCCGCTGCTCCGGGCGATACCGGCCGGTACATAGGCGTCCTCCGAACCAACCTCCAACTGCCCTATCCCAAGCCCGGCCACGAGCGCGACGGCGCCGATGGCCCCGGCGAACGCGAACTGCCGCGGCGTCGCGACGGCCATGAGCCATCGGGTGGCCAGGTCGAACAGGGAATCCTGTCCGTTAGGCGAAGGGACAGCGCGATCGATAACGGCACGTAGCCGCTCCGGGATCGGCTCGGACATGACCTCGTCGAAAGCCCCGCGCAGAGCGTCGGCGCTGTGACGCATGGTCGCGACCTTGAGCGCGGCGTCGGGATCGCTCTTCAGACCCGACTCAACCGCCCGTCTGGTCACGGGATCGAGCTCGCCATCCACGTAGGCGACCAGGGTTTCGTCAGCCAGCGCTCTTTGCATGGCCAAACTCCTTGTGCAAGGGAATGGGCACGACCGCCTCGCCGAGCGCGCGACCCAAGGCGAGACGCGCGCGCGACAACCGGCTCATGACCGTTCCGATAGGGATCTTCAGAGTCTCGGCGGCCTCGCGGTACGACATGCCGTCCACCGAAACCAACAGCAACACGTCTCTCTGATCTTCGGGCAGTGCCGCCACGCGCTCGCGCACTTCCCTGAGTTCGATGCGGGCCTCAGTCTCCGTCGCCGCGTTTCCGCCCGGAAGCTCCGGCATGTCCGCGACGTCAACATGCACGCCGCGGCGGCGGCGAGCACGATGACGATCGATCCACACGGTCTGCACGATACGAAACATCCAACCATCCAATCGGGTGCCCTGCTGCCACTGGTCGATGCGGCTCAGGGCTTTTTCCAAGGCGCTTTGCAACACGTCGTCGCCCTCGTCGGTCGATCCGGTCAACCCGACGGCAAAGCGCCGCAAGCGCGGCAACAACGCGATGAGCTGATCATGGGTCGCCTTGTCCATTGTTCGACCGTAGATACGACACCGGGATAACGCCGGTAAGACCCGGCTATTCCGCCCAGATTGCGCTTATTTCCCGTCGGCTACCGATCAAAATTGGGCGTCGGACCTGAATTTTCCATCATGGCTTGCGTGGTATCGCGATTGCCCGACCGGCCTGCCGTGGTATCGGTAAGCTGCTGTGAATCTTGAGGATTGTCTCGATTTCGGCGAACACCGGCGCGGTGAAGGCGGCCACCCCACGGGTCGCCAGATTGAACCCCAGTCCCAGGACCTCGTTGGTCGCGGCCAAGTAGCCCTCCTCGACCTGGTGCATGTCGTGGAACAGGCGAAACCGCTTGCCGTCAACGTCCACCACCTGGGTGGTGATGCGGAGCGTTTGACCCAGGGACACCTCGCGCAAATAGTTAACGTGGGCCTCGACCACTGCGTACGCCATCACGTCGCGCTCCGGCTGGGGCCTGGCACGGGTGACGTGGTTCCAGAACGCGTAGGTCGCACTGTCGAACGCCAGCACGTAGTAGGCCATGTTCAGGTGGCCGAAGCTGTCGATCCACTCCTTGCGGACCGTCTCGATCACGGGGGCGAGGGGTTCGGCCATGGCAATCCCAGATTATCGACGCCCCTCTCTTATGTCCCCCTGCGGCGGCTCTGGCAACGCCGCCCGAGCCGCGCTAGAATATCCGACGATTAGGGACCAGGGAGGAGAGCATGCAGAAATCTCTGCTGATTGATCCGGACAAGTGCACGAGCTGTCTGCAATGCGAGATGGCCTGCTCGTTCGAGCATGAGGGTGCCTTCAACCCGGCAAAGTCCCGCATCAAGATCTTCGAGTTCGAACACGGCAGGCGGGCAATTCCCTACACCTGCACCCAATGCGCCGAAGCCTGGTGCCTGCACGCCTGCCCGGTCGAGGCCCTGGTGCGCAATCAGGCCACTGGCGCCGTCGAGGTGAAGGAAGACGTGTGCGTCGGCTGCAAGGTGTGCACCATCGCCTGCCCCTTCGGGACCATCAACTACAACCAATCGACCGGCAAGGTGGCCAAATGCGACCTGTGCGGCGGCGATCCGCAGTGCGCGGCCGCGTGCCCCACCGGCGCGATCACCTATGTCGACAGCGACTGGACCGGCTACGAGCGCATGAAACAGTGGGCCGTCAAGACCGATAACCGGCCACAGGCCTAGGAAGGGGAGATCGCCATGGGTTGGCAGAGAAAGATCCTGGTCGTCGATCTGACCAAGGGCGAAGCCAAGGCCGAACCGCTCAACATGGATTGGGCGTTCCAGTACCTGGGCGAGCGCGGGCTAGCGACCAAGTACCTGAGCGAGATGATGGACCCCAAGGCCGATCCGATGGGGCCGGACAATGTCCTGATCTTCGCGACCGGTCCGCTTACGGGCACCATGGCCTCGACCAGCGGCCGCTACGCGGTCGTGACCAAGGGTCCGCTCACCGGCGCGATCGCCTGTTCGAACTCCGGCGGCAAGTTCGGCGCCGAGCTCAAGTTCGCGGGCTACGACCTCCTGATCGTGAAGGGCAAGGCGAAGAAACCGGTCTACCTGCACATCATCGACGATCAGGTCGAGATCCTGCCCGCCGACGGCATCTGGGGCCAGACGGTGTGGAAGACCGAGGAATTGCTCAAGTCGAAGCACCAGAACCCGCTCCTCAAGGTCGCCTCGATCGGCGAGGCCGGCGAGAAGGGCGTGCTCTATGCCTGCGTCGTCAACGATCTGCACCGGGCGGCGGGCCGCTCCGGCGTCGGCGCGGTGATGGGGTCGAAGAATCTGAAGGCGGTCGCCGTCCACGGCAGCAAGGGCGTCCGCGTGAAGGACCCGAAGCGTTTCATGGGGGCGGTCAAGGCAGCGAAGGAGGTGCTCGCCAACTCGACCGGCCGCAAGGAGCTGACCGAGTACGGCACCAACGCCATGATCGACGTGATGCAGCAGTTCGGGGGCCTGCCCACGAACAACTTCCAGAAGGTGCAGTTCGATGGCACCGAGAAGATTAATGCCAAGGCGATGATGACGCCGAACGCCCACGGCCATCGCAACCTGGTCACCAACAAGGCGTGCTTCGGCTGCACGATCGCCTGCGGGCGAATCGCGCACATCGACAAGGAGCATTTCACCGTCGTCAATCGCAAGGAATACTGGCTCGCATCGGGCGGGCTGGAATACGAGACGGCCTACGCCTTCGGCCCGGTGGTCGGCGTCGCCGACATCGACGCGCTGACCTTCGCCGGTTACATGATGAACGAGCACGGCATGGATCCGATCTCGTTCGGCGCGACGCTCGCCGCGGCGATGGAGCTCTACGAGATGGGCGCCATCAAGAAGGACGAGACCGACGGGATCGAATTGCGGTTCGGCAACGCCGAGGCCCTGACCGTCATGGCGGAGAAGACCGGTAAGGGCGAGGGCTTCGGCAAGATCCTTGGACTCGGCTCGAAGCGACTATGCGAGAAGTACGGCCACCCCGAGCTGTTCATGGGGGTCAAGGGCCAGGAGTTCGCGGGCTACGACAGCCGCGCGCTCCAGGGCATGGGCCTCGGCTACGCCACCTCCAACCGGGGCGCCTGCCACCTGAAACACGATGTCTTCGCCGAGGACATGGAAGACCAGACCGGCAAGGGCAAGGCCGTGCCGGTGAAGAAGTCCCAGGACAAGGTGGCGATGATCGATTCGACCGGGCTGTGCCTGTTCGTCACCGCCGGCTGGGGGCTCGAGGACTTCCAGACGCAGGTGGACGCCGCCTGCGAGGGCGAGTGGTCCGTGGAGCGACTGCTCGAGACCGGCGAGCGCGTGTGGAACGCCGAGCGCATCTTCAACAACAACGCCGGCTTCACCGCCAAGGACGACTCGCTGCCGGAGCGTCTGCTGAAGGTCCCGGCCCCCAGCGGCACGGCCAAAGGCAAGGTCAGCGAATTGGGCAAGATGCTGCCGGAATACTACGAGGCCCGGGGCTGGTCGAAGGATGGCCGCCCGACCAACGAGACCATCACCCGGCTCGGGCTGTAGGGGCGCTGCTGTTCCCTCCCCTCCCCGTGTGGGAGGGGACTTCGTGTTCCTCCCCCTCCCCTTGCGGGAGGGGGTAGGGGGAGGGGTTCGATGAACTACGTCATTCTCGGCGCCGGCCCGGCCGGGGTCATCGCCGCCGAAACCTTGCGGCGCACCGACCCAAACGGGTCCGTGACCATCGTCGGCGACGAGCGCGAGGCGCCCTACTCGCGCATGGCGATCCCCTATCTGCTGGCCGACAACATCAAGCCGGCGGGCACGCACCTGCGCCACGGGGCAGGGCACTACGACAAGCTCGGGATCACCCTGCGACCAGGGCGCGCCGCCCGGATCGATGGGGCGGCGAAGTCGGTCACGCTGGAGGACGGCGGCAAGATCTCCTTCGACAAGCTGCTGATCGCCACCGGCTCCCGCCCCACCCGGCCGCCGATCCCGGGGATCGACTTGGCGGGCATTGAATCCTGCTGGACCCTGAAGGATGCGGCCGCGATCGCGGCAAGAGCGAAGCCCGGCGGCCGGGTGGTGCTGATGGGCGCCGGCTTCATCGGCTGCATCATCCTGGAGGCCCTGCATGCCCGCAAGGTCGACCTGACCGTGGTCGAGATGGCGGATCGCATGGTCGCCCGCATGATGGACAAGACCGGCGGCGACATGATCGGACGCTGGTGCGAACGCCAGGGCGTCAAGGTCATGACCTCCACCCGGGTCACCGCCATCGAGAAGTCCAAGAATGGCCTGCGCCTCGCCCTGGACGGCGGCCGCCACCTGGAGGCCGACCTGGTCGTCTGCGCCACGGGCGTGGCCCCCAACGTCCGGTTCCTCGAGGCTAGCGGCGTGAAGACCGAATTTGGGGTTCTGGTGGACCATCACCTCGCCAGCAGCGTCGCCAACGTCTACGCCGCCGGCGACGTGGCGCAGGGTCCGGAGATGATCACCGGCAAGACCGAGGTCCACGCCATCCAGCCGACCGCCTCCGAGCATGGCCGCATCGCCGCCCTGAACATGGCCGGCCAGCCGACGCACTATCGCGGCAGCCTGTCGATGAACGTGCTCAACACCCTCGGGCTGGTTTCCAGCTCCTTCGGGCAGTGGCAGGGCGTCCCCGGCGGCACCATGGTGGAAAAGGCCGATCCCGATCATTCCCGCTATCTGCGCCTGTGCTTCCGTGACGACGTGGTCGTGGGCGCCCTGGCCCTCGGCCTGACCCAGCACGTGGGCGTGCTCCGCGGCCTGGTGCAGACCGGGATCCGGCTCGGCCCCTGGAAGCAGCGCCTGATGGGGGATCCCAATCTGGTCATGCACGCCTACCTCGACCGCACCAAGGGTCTGGCGTGAAGGTTCGCTTCAAGACATCCGGGATCCTCGAGAAGTACCTGCCGGCCGGCGCGAACAACAATGCCTGCGTGCTCGATCTGCCCGAGGGTGCCACGGCGATCGACGTGATGACGCACCTCGGTCTGCCCACGGCCGAGCGCTACATGGTGGCGCTGAACGGCGGCTTGCTGCCCAGCGCCGAACGGCCGACGCGGGTTCTCGTGGATGATGACGAACTCGCCATCATGCCGCCCCTCAAGGGGGGATGAGGATCGTCGCCCGGCGCGGCAAGGCGGAGCTGTGCCGGTCGATCCTCGCGGACCTGGAACCCTGGTTCGGCATCCCCGAGGCACGCGATAGTTACGCGGATATGTGCGCGAAGTCGCCCTTGATCGCATGCGATCTGGAGGGTGAGTTGGTCGGATTCGTCGCCCTCGCGAAACACGGATCGGAGTCGTGGGAACTCGCCGTCATGGGGGTGCGCCGGACGCACCATCGCCGAGGTATCGGTCGCGCATTGCTTGAAGCGGCGGATGCTTATGCACGCGAGAGTGGTGCCCGGTTCCTCACCGTCAAGACCCTCGCCACGTCGGCCCGCAGCCACGCGTACAGCCGGACCCGGTGGTTCTACCGCGCGATGGGGCTCGTCGCGCTGGAGGTCTTCCCCACGCTGTGGGGACCCGACAACCTGTGCTTGCTGATGGCGAAGGCTTTACGCGGCCAAGAGTCATGACGGTGGCATGAGCGCGTGGCATAGTCGGAGCCTTCGGATCAACGGGACCAAATCGCGAAGCCGATGAGTGGCATCGACCACGAAAGCGCCGATAGCGTCGCAACGACGAGCCAAGGAGTTCGGCGGTTCAATTTCGTGCTAGTACCGAAGTTCCCGATGCTGGCGTTCAGTTGTGCCGTTGAGCCACTACGAATCGCGAACTGGCTCAGCGGCAAGCAACTCTACGAGTGGTTCGTCGCCACGGTGGATGGCCAACCCGTGGTGGCGAGCAACGGCCTTCGCCTGGAGCCCAACGGAACCATTGCCGAAGTCGAGAATCCGGACATCGTCATGTTGGGCGCAGGCGTCGACGGCTGCTTCTACAACGAGAGGAAGCTCTCCGCTTGGCTGCGGGCCATCGCGCGCCGCGGGGCGACGATCTGCGGATTTGGGACCGGCACCTGGATCCTCGCGCGTTCCGGTATCCTCGACGGTCACCGTTGCACGATCCATTGGGAGGACATCCTACAGCTTCGCGAACAGTTTCCCGGGCTGCGCGTGACCGACCGGATATTCGAGATCGACGGCAAGCGCCTGACGAGTTCCGGCGGCACCGCGACCATGGATCTCGTCCTCAATCTGATTTCGCTCGACCACGGTGTCTCGCTTGCCGCCGCCATTGCCGAGGAGTTCATGCAGGAGCGCATCCGCGACGGCAGCACCCACCAACGCATGCGAATCCGCGATCGCATCGGCACGACCGATCGCCGGCTGCTTGCAGCGATCGCCTTGATGGAGCGAACCAAAGTCGATCCGATGTCGCTGCAGAGCATCAGCCGAGACGCGGGTTCGTCCCGTCGCAACCTCGAACGGCTGTTCGATCTCCATTTGGGCTGCTCGCCCACCGAATACTATCGGGCCATGCGCCTGGACGCGGCTCGACAGTTGCTTCTGCACGGTTCGCGGTCAGTGCTCCACGCGGCGGTGGCAACCGGCTTCGCCTCGGCGTCGCACTTCACGCGGTGTTACAAGAAGCGGTTCGGGCGCCCGCCCCGGTCCGATCGGCGGGCATTTTCGACTCCCGTCTCTGGGAGCACTTCCTAGACGATACGCGAGCGCTGCTCGCCCATACCGACGATGCCACAGTGCATCTCGTCGCCCGGCTTGAGATAGATCGGCGGGTCGGGGACGAGGCCGACGCCGCCGGGGGTCCCCGTGCAGAGGATGTCGCCCGGCCGGAGCGTCATGAAACGGCTGATATAGCTGACCAGGAACGGAACCTTGAACTTCATGCGGGCGGAGTGACCGTCCTGCACCAGGTCGCCGTTCAGGCGCAGCCACAGGCGCACATCGCTCGGATCGGGTACCTCGTCCTTCGTGACCAGCCACGGGCCCAGGGGGCCGAACCCGTCATGGCTGCGGCCCTTGACGGATTCGCCGAAACCGGCGGTCTCGCTGTGGCGGTCGGTCACGTCGTTGACCACCGCGTAACCCGCGACGTGATCGAGGGCGGACGCCTCGGGTACGTCCCGCGCCTCGCGCCCGATGACGACCGCCAGCTCGACCTCCCAGTGGGCCGTCTTGGCCCAGGAGGGCAGCGCGAGATCGTCGTCGGGACCCGCGACGCAGGTGTCCGCCTTCATGTAGATGCGCGGTTCGCTGGGCAAGGCAGCACCGGATTCATCCGACATCTTGCGGTAGTTGGGGCCCGTGCAGACGAGCTTGCGGGGATCGCGGACGGGCGGACCGTAGCGGAAGGGCTCCTCGATCAACGGGAACTGCCCTGGATCGAGCTTGCCGAGTTCAGCCAGCCGATCCGGATCGAGGTCGTCGTAGCGAAAATCCCGGAGGCGGCCGCCAAGGTTGCGCGGTCGCCCCTCGGCGTCGATGATCGCCGGCCGCTCCGCGCCGGCCGGCCCCACGCGCGCCAATTTCATGATCGCGTCACGCCGGACGGTTTGTCCCGACCTCCCTCGTCAGGCCGGGGCGCACTTGCGGTAGAGCGGCTGGTAACAATCGCCGCGGAAAGCCATCTTTAAGTCGTTCTTGTGGACCCACGCGTTGGTACCGTAGGTGATGAACACGTAGGCGCCGTCCTCGTCCATCAGCTCCTGCATGCGGACGTACATCGCCGCCCGCTTCTCGTGGTCGAGTTCCTGCTTGGCCGCATCGTGCAACCTTCCGTACTCCCCGTTATTCCAGCGCTCCCAGTTCCACTGGCTGATCTGGGAGGGCGTAAACCATTCGGTGCACCATGACGGGTCAGGCGCCACGCCGTAGCGCCAGAGCAGCATCTGGTTCACCTTCCACGAGTCGTCCTTGCTCTGGGAGCGGTCCCACAGCGCGCCGCTCTCCTCGGGCGCGACCTCGACCTCGATGCCGATCCGAGCGAGCTGGGCCTGGATGATCTGCGCCGACGAGGTATGCTCGGTCGAGTTCTTGGTCGTGAGCACGGTCTTGAAGCCGTCGGCCACGCCGGCCTCGGCCAGCAGGGCCTTGGCCTTCTCCAGATCGGGGTCGAGGCCGAACATACCCATTTCACGATGCCCGAGCAGTCCGGGGCAAATGATGCCCGTGGCCGGCTCGGCGCCGAAGAACACGCCTTCGCAGATCTCCCGAATGTCCACGGCGTGCTGCACCGCGCGCCGGACGCGGATGTCCTGGAATAGAGGATGATCGACCATCATGCCCAGCCACCAGTAGGCGAGAGCCGGCTTGCCGATCATGGTGCTGTTCTCGCGGGGGTTGTTCTGGAAGTCCGGGATCGAGGAGACCGAGATGTTGGTGGCATCGAGGTCGCCGGAGTCGAATGCAATCTCGGCCGTCTTGTCGTCGTCGACCTCGTGGATGTGGATCTCGTCGAACGCGGCCCTCTCGCCCGGCCAGTCCGGGTTGGGCACCAAGGTCAGCTTCTGGCCCGGCTGGTAGCTGCCGATCATGTACGGACCGCATTGGGCCGGCACATCGATGCCGTAGCGCTTGTCGGGCAGACTCTCGAGCGCCTTCTTGCACACGACCGCCCCGGCGGCCATGGGCAGGGTCGTCGCGTAGAGCGGTGGGAACGGCGTCTTCAGGTGGATGATGCCGGTCAGCTTGTCGACCACCTCGACGTTGTCGAGCGCCGACCAATCGCCGGCATAGGCCGAGGCAAGCGCGGGATCGGCGATGCGCTCATACGAATACTTCACGTCCTCGGCCGTGACCTCGCCGAAGCCGTTGGTCCAGCCCATTCCCTCGCGCAATGTGAACTGGACGCTGGTACCGTCGAGCTGCTTGATTTTCGCATCCTGCTCTACCCAGCCGTAATCGGTCCCGTTGTAGCCGATAAGGCGCGGATAAATGGCCTCCTCGACGACGTCCTCGGTCTCGAACTCCTTGAACGCCGGATCGAAGTTGTTGTAGCGGTAATTGGCGCGGGCTCGCAGGACCTTTGTTTGCGCCTGCGCTGCCCGCGGCGTGGTCAGCGCCGTCGTGCCGAGTGCCGCCGCGCCTCCGAGTGCCTTACGCCGCGTCGCCCCGAAGTGGGCCATGGTTGCCTCCCCTAGGTTTCTACCTGCGCACTTTGAGTGGCGAGCGTTAACCCCAACCTGACCGGAACGGCCAGGAATTAGCCTGTTTGCGCCAATCGAGGTATCGCTTCAAAACCTGGGCTTCCGGCACAGCACCTCGAGGGCGATGAGACGGCCTTCGTCGACGGCGCGGGCGGAATTCCGTTGCTGCTCCCGGATGCGGTCGCCGAGCATGACGTGGAGGCCGAGCGCCGGCGGGCCTTCGGCGCGGAGGCGCTTGCGCAACGCCGCATGGGTCGCCAGCAGCGCGGGCGTCGCGTCGTGGAACCGCGCAATCGCGAACCCGGCCGCCAGCAACTCGGCGCGGGTGGCGGCGGGCGTCGCCAGGAAGCTTGTCGCGGCGGTTTCGGCCCAGGGCGTCGGGTAGGTGGGCGCGCCGGCCGAACCGGCGGCGAAGCCGGAGAGCGCAAAGGCCCCCCCTGGGCGCAGCACCCGCCGCGCCTCGGCGTAGAGCAGCGCCTTGTCGGCGATGTTCATCGCCACGTACTGGCAAGTGGCCGCGTCGAAGGTCCCGTCGGCGAAGGGCAGCGCCAGCGCGTCGCCGCGCACCACCGTCACGCGATCGCCAAGGCCGGCGGCGTGATTGAGAGTACGAGCGGCGGCACAGTAGTCCTGGGTCAGATCCAGGCCGGTGACGCCGGCGCCGCTCTCGGCCGCGAGCATGCGCGCCGGGCCGCCGATGCCGCAGCCGATGTCGAGCACCTGCTCGCCGGCCGAGGCGCCAAGGGCGGCGATCAGGTCGCGCGTGGCGTCGACGCCCCGGGCGTGGAACTGGTCGAGGGGCGCCAGCGTTTCCGGTGTGACCTGGTCGATTCCCGCTGCCCGCAGGGCCGCGAGGATACGGGGGGCTATGCCGCCACGGGCATAGTGGCGCGCGACCCGGTCCATGACCGTCAACGACGGGGGGTGACGGGAATCACCCGGCCGGGATCGCGCGCCGGGTCGATGTCGAAGCCGCCGCGGATGGTCACGTTGCGGAGGATGACCCGGAGCACGGGAACGTCGTCGGCATCGGTATGGCCGGGTTCCGCGTACTTGGCGCGCAGGTGCGCCACCATCTCGCGCTCGTTGGGCAGGAGGCGGGTCGCGACGCCCGCGAGTTCGTCGAGCAGCCCGCAGACCTCGGCGATGCGGGCGAGATCAAGCGACACGGGATTTCAGCGCGCGGATGTGCTCCGGCCCGATGCCGCAGCAGCCCCCGACGATCCGCGCCCCTTGCGCGATCCAGCCCTGGGCCGCGGCGGCGAAGGCCTCGGGCGCGATGCGGCCGGCGAAATCCCACAGCGGCGGCTCGTAGTGGCCGGTGTCCGGGTAGGCGCCGCGATGGCCGGACCAGCGCTGCTTCACGATGTCGAGCCCGATGCCCGTATCCGCGACCTCGCTGTGCATGACGAGGACCGCTTGCAGGCCGGGGCGGATCATGGTGTCGAGCGCGTCGGCGAAGGCGATGTCCGGGTGGTTGAAGGTGGGGACGTAGCTCCCGGCGCCCCGGTGCCCGACGCTCGCCCCCAGCCAGACCGGCAGGCCGGTGGCCAGCGCCGCCTCCACCGCCGGCACCCCCTCCTCGCCCTGGAACATCTCCAGCGCAATCAGGTCCACGCCTGCCTCGGCCAGCAGCTCGGCCTGCTCGCGGTAGGTGGCCCGCAGCGTCTCGGGCGCGCGCCAGTCCGTGGTGGTCCGGCCCTTGTGCTGCGGATAGGCGCCGCGGTCGTCGGCGATCGCGTGGCTCATGGAGCCGGCGATCGCCACAGGCCGGTCGGCCGTGCGATCGCGCGCCTCCCGTGCCAGGGCGACCGCGCAAGCGTTGGCCGCGACCACCCGGTCGCCATGGCCGCCCGGTTCCAGCACGTGGCGCGACGAGCAGAAGGTGTTGGCGATGATCACGTCCGCCCCGGCGCGGATGTAGTCCTCGTGCAGGCCGCGCACGATGTCGGGGTGGCTGAGCTGGGCCAGCCCCGACCAGGCGACCTTGTCCATCGGCACGCCACGCAGCTGCAGCTCCGACCCCATGCCACCGTCAAGGACGATCACGTCACCCCGGGCAAGGCGTTCCGACAGGTCGGGCATGCCGGAGGATGGCATGGAGATGAGGCGGTGGCCAGGGGCTGGGCCGTGGGGAGACTTGGCATCGATCTGAGGGAGGAACTGGCATGATGAAACTCGCAGCACCGGCGGCCTTCGATCGCCGTGGGGTCATGGACGCCGCCGCGCGCGCCGGGCTCGCGCTTGGGCTGGTACCGCTGTTCGGGCGGGCGGCGCGGGCGGACACCAAGGTGTCGTACTTCACCTGGGCGGGCTACGAGCTGCCGGAGTTTCATCCGGCGTTCACCGCCAAGTACGGCGCGGACGCATTGGGCGTGAGCCTCGGGGCCGAGGACGAGGAGTTCTTCCAGAAGGTGCGCGGCGGCTTCCGCCTGGATCTGGTGCATCCGTGCAAGACCACCCTCGGGCGGTTCCGCGACGCCGGGCTGATCGAACCGATGGATGTCACCCGGCTGTCGAACTGGCCCAACGTCTGGCCGGAGCTCACGTCGGTGCCCGGCGTGATGGCGGACGCCACCCATGCCTGGTACGTGCCCTGGGAATGGGGCAACGCCTCGGTCATCTACCGCACCGATCTGGTCGATCCCCAATACGTTCAAGAAGAGTCGTGGTCGATCCTGTTCGACGAACGCTACAAGGGGCGGCTCGCCACCTTCGATTCGGTCGATGGGGCGGTGCTCATCGCCGCGCGAGTGGCCGGCATCGACGACATCTTCCACATGACCGACGCGCAAATCGCCACGGTCAAGGAGCTGCTCGCCAAACAGAAGGAGTTGCTGCGCTTCTACTGGACCGATCAGGCCACAGTGGTGCAGGCCATCGCCTCGGGCGAGTTGGTCGCGGCCTACGCCTGGAACGACGCCTACGTCGCCCTGCAGAAGGAGGGGCTGCCGGTGAAGTACATGAACCCGAAGGAGGGCATCTTCACCTGGTTCTGTGGCTTCGTGAAGGTCAAGGATGGACCCGGCGACGAACAGGCGATCTACGATTTCCTCGACGCCCGCCTCGCCACCGAGGGCGGCAAGTACTTGATCGAGCAGTACGGATACGGCCACGCCAACCGCAAGTCGTTCGACCTAGTCGATCCGGCGCGGCTCGTCGAGCTCGGCATCGGCAATCCCGGTGATCTGTTCACCCAGGGCATCTTCTTCGACGAGATCGAGCCCGAGCTCCGCGAGAAGTACATCACCATGTTCGAGGAGGTGAAGGCCGGCTCCTGATCCCCCACCTCAGCGGGCGCGGCGGGCAATCAGGGTGGATGCGAGGACGGCGCCGAGGATGAGGGCGCCGCCGCCCAGGGCCCAGGCCGTGGCGGTCTCGCCGAGGACGAGCCATACCCAGAGTGGCGCCAGGATCGATTCGACCAGGCCGAGAAGCGTGAGTTCGGCCGCGGGAACATGGCGGGCGCACCAGGTGAGGAGCATGTTGCCGAGCGCCCCGACAGCCGCGCCCTGGAGGACGCAGAGGGCCAGGTCGTTGGCGCCGATGGCGATGTCGCCGGAGAGCACCAGGCTGATGGCCAGCGCCACCAAGCCGCCCAGCAGCACCGAGGGCCACATGTCGACCTGCCGGCCCCAGCGCAAGGCCACGGCGTAACCGGCGTAGCCGAGAGTCGCCAGCAGGGCGAGCAGATCGCCCAGCCAGCCGCCCAGCGTGATGCCCTCGGCCACCATCACGCCGGCGCCAACCATCGCCACCGCGATCCCGAACCAGGTGCGGCGCGGAACCGGCTCGCGCAGCAACAGGAGCCCGAGGACGGCCGTGAAGAACGGCGCGGTCGCCAGCAGGAACGAGACGTTGGCGATGGTCGTGAGCGGGATCGCCATCAGGAAGAAGACGTTGTCGAGACCGAGGCCGAGGCCGGCGATCGCCCCCGGCCAACCCATGGCGAGGATGCGGGCGATGGCATGCGCGCCATGGCGGGCGATCAGGAAGGCGACGACCGCCGCGCACAGCGCCACCGAGCGCCAGACGATCACGGTCCATGGATCGGCGGATTCCACGTGGCGGAGGATCAGGCCGGTGAGGCTGAACAGCACCGCCACGGCCACCATGACCGCGACGCCGCGGACGTAGCCGGCGGGGTGGTTCACGCCGGCGACCGGTGCGCCGCACGGAGCGCCGCCATGGCCTGGACGACGACGGCCAGGAGCACGATCGCGCCGCCGATCAGGGTCACCTCGCTCGGCACTTCGGCCAGCAGCAGCCACACCCAGAACGGCGACAGGATCGATTCGGCGAGGGACAACAGCGTGAGCTCGGCCACCGGCACGCGCCGTGCGCAGATCGTGAACAAGATGTTGCAGAAGGCGCTGATGAACACCCCTTGCAGGGCACAAAGCGCCAGGTTCCGCCAGGTGATGCCGAAGTCGTCGACGAACGGTGCCGCGATGCTCATGGCGACCACGCCGGCCAGCAGGACCGACGGCCACATGTCGACGCCCCGGCCATGGCGCAGACAAACCGCCTGGACCGCCGAGACGGTGGCGCAGCCGAGCGCCAGCAGGTTGCCGACCCAGCCGCCCAGGGCAAAGCCCTCGGCCACCATGACGCCGACACCCGCGAGGGCGAGCCCGATGCATGCCCAGGTCCGCCCCGCCACCGCCTCGCGCAGCACCAGCCAGCCGAGAATCGCGGTGATGAACGGCACCGAGCTGGTCAGGAAGGCGACATTCGCGACGGTCGTGTGGTCGAGCGCGAAGATGTAAAGGACGCTGCCCGAGCCGAGACAAGCCGAGGCCAAGAGACCCGGCCGGCCGATCGCCCTGACCTTCACGAAGAACGAGGCGCGGTAGCGAAAAGCCAGCACGATCGTGAGCGCGATGACCAGGGACATGGCCCGAAAGAAGATCACCTGCCATGGGCTCGCGCCCTCGATGTGGCGGAAGATGAGGGGCGAGGTGCTCCACATCAAGGAGATGAAGAGCGTCAGAGCGACGCCCTGCGCGTAAAGGGGATCGCGCGTCGGTGTCACGGGCGGAGGGCGAGGATCATCTTGCGCGGCGGCGGGCCGCTGTCGAGCGGCCGATCCAGGCGAAAGTCGCCCCAGGTGCGGACCACCCGGAGCGCGCCGGAGAGTCGGGCGAGCGCCCGGATCTCGGGAGCCGTGAACATCCGCTCCCGCGCGCGATCGACGAACACCTGTTCGCGGCCCTTTTCCGTGACGCGCAAGGTCACCTCGACGTCGGCCACGAGCGTATCCGGTTCGTACGCCGGGTTGTTGTTCGCCCACTCGATCACCACGCGCACGCCGTCGCGCACGCCCTCGTAGCGGAACGATCCGTAGTCGGCGAAGCCGGTGTCGTGGGGGTGGGTGAACTCCAGGATGTAGACGCCGTCCGGCTTCAGATTGGCGGCGACATTGCGGAAGTGGGCGATCACGTCGTCCTGGTCCGCCAGGTAGTCCAGCGCGTCGTACATGGTGATGATCGCATCCACCGGCTCCGGCAACCGGAAGTCGCGCATGTCGGCCGCGATCCAGGCGGCGGCGACCCCGTTCTTCCGGGCGAGCTCCCGCGCGAAGGCCACCATCTCGGGCCGCAGGTCCAGGCCCGTGGCGTTCACGCCAAGGCGGGCGAAACCCCGCGTGTGGTAGCCGGGCCCGCAGGCGATCTCGAGAATCGAGCCCAGGGGCCTGCCCGCCAGGGTGCGAAACGCCTCCTGGACGAAGGCGATCTCGCGCGAGACGTCACGGCCGAGCGCGATGTCGTAGAGGCTCGCGCGGGCATAGAGTTCGTTGTATTCGGCCATGGCGACATCGGTTGGGTGGGCGACGCGCGAACCTCGGGTTTCGCACCCCCCGCGTCAACGGTCTTTCGCGCGGTGCGGGCACGAGGGTAAGCTTCGCCGGTTCGGTACCGGGGAGGTGCGCGATGCCCACGAGCCTGATGATCTCGGCCGATTCCCACGTGCAGGAGCCGCCGGAGGTCTATGGCGAGCGGCTGCCGCAACGATTGCGCCATCGGGCGCCGCGCATCGAGACCCGCGACGGCAAGCGCTACCTGATCGTCGACGGCAAGAAGCCCCGGAGGCTGGACGTGGCCGAGGCCCTGGCGGACGAGGACGACCAGAACCGCGAATTCCGCAAAGACCCGACCGGGGGCCGCGACCTGACGCTGCGGCTCAAGGACCAGGAGCGCGACGGGGTGCTGGCCGAGGTGATCTATCCGAACACCTCGCTGTTCCTCTACAACTCGCGCGATCCGGAATACCAGCTTGCCGTGGCCAGGGCGTACAACGACTGGGCGAGCGAGCTGTTCGGCGCCCAGCCGAAGCGGTTCGCCCCCGTCGGCATCGTCCCCGTGGAGGACGTGGGCGCGGCGGTGGTGGAGGTCGAGCGGGCGGCGAAGCTCGGTTTCCGCTCGATCAAGATCCCCATCACCCACACCCGCCGCCCCTACAACCGCCCGGAATACGAACCACTATGGGCGGCCTGCGCGGCCAACGACGTGGTGCTCGCCCTGCACGCCTTCTCCAACGCCGAGGACACCTATCCCGAGGACTGGGGCGAGGAGGAAGGGATCGGCGGCGCGCTCGCCCACATGGCCATGAGCATGGCGGACGGGCAGAACCCGGTGGCGTTGCTGATCAGCTCGGGCGCCTTGCAACGGCACCCCAAGCTCAAGGTGGTGATCGTCGAATGCGGCGCCGGTTGGCTCGCCTGGCTGCTCTACGTGCTCGACGAGCAGGTGAGGAAGAAGCACATGTGGGTCAAGCCCCGGCTCGATGCGCTGCCGAGCGAGTACTTCAACCGCCAGGGCTTCGTCACCTTCTCGGACGATCCGGTGGCGCTCAACAACCTGAAGTACACCGGCGCGCAATCCATGCTGTGGGGCAGCGACTATCCCCACGACGAGGGCACGTTCCCCCACTCCCAGGCCGTCGTCGCGCGCATCTTCCAGGGCGTCTCCGAGGCCGACAAACGCGCCATCGTCCACGACAACGCCGCCCGGTTGTACGGACTGGGGTAATCCCCGGATTTCAGAGCGGCGGGCGGCGATCGGCCCAGGGGCGGGCGGCCTCGAAGGCGGCGGCGGCTTGCAGCACCGTCGTATCGGCGAAGCGGCGGCCGACGATCTGGAGCCCGACCGACAGGCCGTCCGACGTGAAGCCGCACGGGATCGAGGCCGCCGGGTTGCCGCTGAAGTTGAAGGGGTAGGAGAACTCGGCCCAGGCGATCCAGTCCCAGGGGTGCTGGGGCCAGTGAGCGGGTTGCAGCCGTTCGGCCGGAAAGGCCGCGACCGAGACCGACGGGGTGAGCAGCAGGTCCCAGGATTCGAAGAAGCGGTGGACCTGCTCCACGTAGCGCAGCTTGCGGTAACGCATGTCGAGGTAGTCGGACTGGGAGCGCCCCATCCCCGCGCGGATACAGGCGACCAGGCCGGGGTCCATGCGCGCCTCCCACTCGGGCAGGTTCTTCGCCAGGCCCTGTATGTGGCCCGGCCACAGGAAGCGCACGATCTCCGGGCCGTCGGGGCCGAACGGGGTCGCGGCATCCTCCACCGCGCAGCCAAAATCGGCGAACGCGCGGGCCGCCCCCTCGACCAGCGAGGCGACCTCCGGATCGACCCGGGCGTGGCCGAGGTCGGGGCTGTAGGCCACCCGCAGGCCCCGGATGCCCGCCCCAAGCTTCGCCGGATAGTCTTCGGGCGGGGCCTCCAGGCTGGTGTGGTCCCACGGGTGGGGTCCGGCGATCACCTTCAGCATCAACGCGGAATCGGCCACCGTCCGGGTCATCGGCCCCATGTGCGAGACCTGGTCGTTGTTCGGCACCGGCCAGTTGGGAATGCGCCCGAAGGTCGGCTTCAGACCGAAGACGCCGCAGAAGTGGGCGGGTATGCGGATCGAGCCGGCGCCGTCCGAGCCCTGGTGCAGCGGGCCATATCCGGCGGCGGCCGCCACCCCCGCCCCGGCCGAGGACGCGCCCGCGTTGAAGCCGTGCCGCCAGGGGTTGTGGGTGATGCCGGTAAGCGGGCTGCGGCTCACCCCCGTCCAGCCGTATTCCGAGGTGGTGGTCTTGCCGAGCATGATCCCGCCGGCGCGCTTCATGCGCTCGACCGTGGGCGCGTCGGTCTTCGGGACGTTGCCCTTGAGCATCAAGGTGCCGCGCTCGGTCGGCACGCCCGCGGTCTCCATCAGGTCCTTGATGGTGAACGGCACGCCGTGCAGCGGGCCGAGCGTCTCGCCGGCCATGACGGCGGCCTCGGCCCGGACGGCGGCGGCGCGCGCCGCGTCGGCGGTCAGGGTGGCGAAGGCGTTGAGCTTCGGCTCCAGCGCGGCAACCCGATCGAGGACGGCGCCCACCACCTCGCGGGGGCTCACCTCCTTGCGCCGGATCATGCCGGCGAGGACGTGGGCCGGGGCGAAGCAGAGCTCGGTGGGGTTCACCCTACGGTGCCGCCGCTTGCATGGTATCGCCGGCGTAGCGTTCCGCCCCCCGCGCCTGCTGCACCATGCCGTCCTCGCCGTAGTAGCGGCGGTAGGCCTCGTGCAGGGGCCGCCGCGGGCTCGCCTGCAACCAGAGACGAAGCAGGTGGCGGCAGTGCGCGGGATCGTCGTGATCCACGAACGCGGTGCGGGCGTGCAGCGTCGTGTAGTTGTTGATGAGCGACGCCTCGCCGGGCTCCACGCGGAAACGGTAGCTGGAGGTCCTCGCGCTTCGCCCGGGCGTCGAACGCGTCCAGCGCTGCCTTGGCCACGGGCTCGGCGACACCGCCGTCACCCGCCGCCATGTCGATGAAGTAGCGCAGGTAAATCGTGCTCCAAAGCCCGCCCGCGGCGGCGAACGCCGGGATGTCGTAGGGCGTGATCGGCGGCTCGCCCGGAGGTTCCTCGCCGTTCCAGTGGTAGGGAAAGCCCTGGTGAAGGCGGGGCAGATGCTCCGGTTCCTCGCGGGCGAGGGCGTTGTGCACGGCGAGCGAACTGGTCAGCAGGCTCTCGCCGCCGGACTTGGCCCCGCGCAGGCAGAGCAGGCCGACGATGTCGTCGGAATTGGTGTGCGGGTTCAACTCCTTGGCGCTGCGATAGCCGCGTGCGTGCTCGCTGCCGCGCGAGGCGTCAAGCACGTGGCCCAGGCGATCGCCCATCAGGCTCTGCGACACGGCGGGCCCAGGTGCGCCGCCAGACCCCAGTACATGGCGGCGATCGTCTCCGCGTCCCGCGCGCCAACGGGAAAACCCTGCAGCAGCGCAATACCCCGACCCTCCACCAGCGTCTTGCGCAGCCGCCCGACCAGGGGTGCGAGCGCGCCCAGCGGAAAATCGGCGGCGCGAACCTCGGTCATGGCGAGGCCGCGCTTGCGCACCGCCGCGACGGCCGCGTCGAGGGCGGCGACGTGGCGGGTCTCGAGATCGAACGCGAAATCGTCTTTCCCGGCGAAGTCGGTGGCGACCCAGGCGGCGGGATGGTCGATCAGGCTGGCATGTGTCATGGCTGCGCACGATAGGCCAGCCCAGCGGACGCCGCCAGGGGCTTCTGTTACACAGAATGATGGGATGGCAGGAGGTGAATCATGCGCTGGTCGCGGACCCTGAGCGTGGTCGGGTGCCACGCCGAAGGCGAGGTCGGCAACGTGGTGGTCGGCGGCATGCCGCCGGTGCCGGGTGCCACCATGTTCGACAAGAAGCGGTACCTGGAAACCCACCTGGACGGCCTGCGCAAGTTCCTGCTGTTCGAGCCCCGGGGGGGCGCCGCTAACAACGCCAACATCGTGCTGCCGTCCAACAATCCGGCGGCGGCGATGGGCTATGTGATCCTGGAGTCGACGGAGTATCCGCCGATGTCGGGGTCGAACACGATCTGCGTCGCGACCGTGCTGCTGGAAACCGGCATGCTGCCGATGACCGAGCCCCTGACCGAGCTGACCCTGGAATCGCCGGCCGGCCTCATCCGCCTCGCCTGTCGGTGCCGCGACGGCAAGGTCACCCAGGTCAAACTCACCAATCAACCGTCGTTCGCCTTGCATCTCGACCGTACCATCGAGGTCGAAGGCATCGGCAGCCTGACCGTGGACGTGGGCTACGGCGGCATGACCTTCGTCCACGTGGACGCGGGCAGGCTCGGGTTCCGGCTGACCCTCGACGAATCGCGCGATCTATGCACCGTCGGGCAAAGGATCAAGGGGGCGGCCGACGCGCAGCTTCCTTGCGTCCACCCCGAGAACCCGGAGATCCGGGGCATCACCATCATGCAGTTCATGGGACCCTTGCGGCGCGACGCCACGGGGTTGACCGCGAGAAATGCCGTCGTCGTCTCGCCGGGCCGCAACGACCGCAGCCCCTGCGGTACCGGCACCTCGGCCCGGCTCGCCCTGATGCACGCCAAGGGGTTGATCCGCCCGGGCGAGACGTTCGACCACGAATCCCTGATCGGCACCCACTTTCTGGGCGAGATCGTCGAGACCACCCGGGTCGGCCCCTACCCCGCCGTGGTCACCACCGTGGCGGGCCAGGCCTGGATCACCGGGCTCCACCAGTACGGCCTCGACCCGACCGACCCCTTCCCCGAGGGCTACACCCTGTCGGATACCTGGCTGCGGGCGTTGTAGGGCCGCCGCTTATCGCAGCAGTCGCATCGGCTGTTCGAACAGCTCGATCGAGGCCTCTTGGATAGGCTCATGATCAAGTGCGCCCGCTTGGTCATCGTCGGGCTGATGTTCACGGCGCGATGGGTTTGATCGACCCGGACGAACCATGCGGATCCATCGGCCGGAAGGTGAATGCCGCTCGATTTCGCCGGAATCGAGCCGCCATTCAAAGAAGCTCTCCGGGGTCGTGATGATCGGTACGTGCAGCCGCCAGCTTTCGAGATCGGCGTCGCGGTGAAACTTCATTTCGAACGAACCGCTGGTCAGCCGCATCACGCGGGCGCGAAACCAGCTCAGGCCCACCGCATCGGACACCACGCCTCCGCCGTTCGCCAATGACATGCGGATCCTCTCTCGCCAGCCGCCGCGCCGCCAGTATACGAACGGCGGCTCCCCTATGCACGTCCGGGCTGGACCAGGGTTGTCGCCCCGACGGCCATGTTGACGCGCTCGTAGGGGCGCGAGAACAGCGGCGCGAAGGGCTGCATGACGGCCGCGAAGCCGTCGCCGGCCTCGGCCCGCGCCAGCGCCTCGGCCGACGACCACAGGGTGACGCTCAGCGCCTGGGTGTTGTCCTCCGCCAGCAGCAAGAGGGCGCCGATCCAGCCATTCGGCTGGTCGCCGCCGGCCGCCATGTACGCCTTGCCGCCGTCGACGAGCTGCGCCGCCGCGCCGTCCTTCAGCCACATCCGGGTCACGCGCGCGTGCATGTCTCGTCTCCTGCATTGTTGTGGTGAGCCGGGTCGGCCCACTGTATTTTCGCCCGACGCGGCGCACAACCACGGGGGGCGAGCGTGACGCACACGGAACGCGGCATGGATGTGGAGCGGCTTTACGCCGTGAAGAACCTCGACGAGCTGCGCGACGACGTGGTGCCGACGGGCTTTCCGGAGAAGCTCGCGGAGCTTACGGCGGCCGGGGCCTGGGAGCTGGTCGAGCGCACCGATCCGTGGCGATCCATGCCGGTGGGCGAGCCCGAAGTGCGGCACCGCATCTGGGCCTTCGGCGTGCGATGAACGACGCCGGCGGCCCCGATCCGACCCTGCGCGCGACCTACGTCCACTGGTCGCCGGAGAAGATCCGCTTCGGCGATCTGGATCGGCACAACCACCTGAACAACGTGGCGCTGTGTGCCATGCTGGAGAACGGACGGGTCGAGTTTCGCGAACGTCTGGTGCCCGAGGTGGCGCGGGACGAGGCCTCGGCCTGGCTGCTGGTGACCATCGCGATCACGTTCCTCGGCTCGATGTCCTACCCCGGCGTGGTCGACATCGGCACCCGGCCGGTCCGCGTCGGCCGCTCGTCCTACGAATTGGCGCAAGGCGCGTTCGACGGCGCGCGCTGCCTCGCCACGGCCCGGGTGAAGACCGTGCACGCCGACCGGCGTACCCTGCGATCCCGCCCCGTCCCGGCCGCCTTCCGTGCCGTGATGCTGGCCGAGAGCGCGGCTGGAGATGGTTAGCATGATCGACGGCAAGGCCAGGTTGCTGATCGAGGGCGGTGTCGCCCTGCTGTCGTTCAACGACCCGGCGACCCTGAACGCCATCGGCACCGCCATGCGGAGGGATCTGGGCGCGGCCCTGGACGCCATCGCCGACCCCGGGAACGGCGCCCGCTGCCTGCTCCTGACCGGCGAGGGTCGCGCCTTCTGCTCCGGCGCCAACCTGACCGAGAAGGACGGCGACGACCGGGACGCCGGTGACGCGCTGCGGTCCTGGTACAACCCCACGCTGACCCGGCTGCGCGACCTGCCCATGCCGATCATCGCCGCGGTCAATGGCCCGGCGGCCGGGATCGGCATGAGCTTCGCCTTGTCGGCGGATTTAATCCTGGCCGCGCGCTCGGCCTACTTTCTCCAGGCCTTCACCCGCATCGGCCTGGTGCCCGACGGCGGCGCGACCTACATGCTGCCGCGCCGGATCGGCATGGCCAGGGCCATGGAGCTTTCCATGCTGGCCGAGCGCCTGCCGGCCGAGACGGCCCTGGCCTGGGGCCTGATCAACCGGGTGGTGGATGACGGCGCGTTGCCGGCCGAGGCGCGGGCGCTCGCCATCAGGCTTGCGGCCGGGCCCACGCGCGCCTACGCCCTGCTGCGGCAAATCTATTGGCGGAGTCTCGGCAACAGCCACGAGGGCCAACTCGCAGCCGAGGCCGACGCGCAGACCGAGGCCGGCCGGACCGCGGACTTCAAGGAGGGGGTGCGCGCCTTCATCGAGAAACGCCCGGCGCGGTTCACGGGGCACTGAGGCTCCGTCAGATCAACGGGCGCGGGCCCATCGACGTGCCGTCGCGGAACCGGGCCAGGCGGAACGGCGCAACGTCGAGGGAGGCCTGGCCGCGCAGAACGATCTCGGACGCGAGCCGCCCGGCGATCGGACCCAACATGAAGCCATGGCCGCTGAATCCGGAGGCGACCACCAGGCCGCTGGGACTGTCGAGGGGGCCGATCACCGGGATCATGTCCGGAGTCATGTCGATGAAGCCGGCCCAGCTTCGCGTCACCGTGACGTCGCCCACGTCGGGGAAGACCCGCCGCAGTCCCGCGAGCGCGTTGCCGATCCGCAACGGCTGCGGCGGCGGATTCAGCACCCGGGTGGCGCGGAAGGGGTGGGGGTGAACCATACCCAGCAGCCCCGCGAGCAACGGCGCGCCGACGCCCAGCCGCACGTTGCCGCCGAAGAGTTTCCACAGCGGCATGAAATCACGGGCCCAGCGTGCGGTGGCGGGGACCAGGTCGTAGTCGAAGGCGCCGCCGTCGACGATGTTGAGGGTGCCGTCCCGGCGCTGGCGGAAGGCGAGCTCCGGCGCCCAGACCCCGGCCGGCGTCAGCTCCCGCACCGGGCTGGTGCGGGAGACCGTGCCGCGAATCGCGAGCTGCGGCATGGCCACGCCGACGCCGCCCAGCAGGCGCGAGGACCAGGCCCCGGCGGCGCAGACGACGGTGCGGGCCCGGATTTCGCCCCGCTCGGTCGCCACGCCCGTGACCGCGCCGCCGGCGGTCTGAATCGCATCGACGGCACAGCCGGTCGTGATCGTGGCACCCCGGGCGCGGGCGGCGGCGGCGAAGGCGGGCGCCACCTTGGCCGGCTCCGCCTGGCCGTCGGTCGGCGTGTACATCGCCCCGGGCCAGGAACCCTCGGCACCCCGCATGAGATCGCGGACCTCGCGGTTGCCGATCAGCCGGGTGGGCATCTGGTACTGCCGGGCGACGTCGAGCCAGCGCTCGTAGGCCGCCATGCCGGCCTCGGTGCCGGCGACCGCCAGGCCGCCGCCCTGGCGCCATTCGAGGTCGGCGCCGAGTTCGGCCTCCAGGCCCTCCCACATGCGGACGCTCTCGATGGCCAGGGGCACCTCGAACGGGTCGCGGCCCTGTTGGCGCACGAAGCCCCAATTGCGGCTGGACTGTTCGCCCGCAATCTCGCCCTTCTCCACCAGGGTGACCTTGGCCCCCGCCTTGGCCAGGTAATAGGCCGTCGCCGCGCCGACGATCCCCCCGCCCACGACGACCACGTCCGCCTGCCCAAGCATGGTGCGACCCCACGATTCCCGGTGATCTAACCACAGTTCGGACGCCAGGGAGGAGACCCATGCCGGCGGGGAAGGCTCATCGCTCCGGCCGCGGTTCGAAACCAGCCGTGGCGCCAATCGGGCGGAGAATCGCGAACGCGTCGCCGCTCGTCGTGCCCTGCTGTCGCGCCTTCGGGCGACGCCAACGACCGGATCGCGCCGCTGGTCCCGTGACAGCCTCTACGAGTAGGCCAAGGCGTTGCGCATCGCGCTCGACACCAATGTCATCGCCTACGCCGAAGGTGTGGGCGATTCTCGACGTTGCCGGGTGGCCCGGGATCTGGTCGGGCGCCTGCCGGGGCATCGCGTCGTGATCCCCACCCAGGTCCTCGGTGAGTTGCACCGAGTCCTGGCCGGCAAGGTCGGGCGGGCGCCGGACGACGCCAGGGCGGCCATTCTCGGTTGGGCGGACGCGTTCGAGGTCGTCGATTCCACGGTCGGTGCCCTGCGCGCCGCGCTCGATCTCGCGACCGACCACAAGCTGCCGATCTGGGACGCCCTGATCCTTTCCGTAGCCGCGGATCAGCAGTGCCACCTGCTCCTCAGCGAGGATTTTCAGAAAGATTTCACGTGGCGCGGCGTGACCGTGCTGGATCCCTTCTCGTCACCGCGACATGCCTTGCTCGCCGCCGTGTTGAGCTGATTCCTCGATTCAGAAACTCGCTCGACCGCGCGGCAACCCTCACCCGCGACCTTACGGAACCACGACACCAAGGGAGGTGCCCCAGGCGCTCGCGTTACATGGCGCTGATACCGCCGTCGAGGATGACCTCGGAGCCGGTCATGAAGCTCGATTCGTCAGAGGCGAGGTAGACGATCGCCCAGCCGATCTCTTCGGGCCGGCCGAGGCGCCCCAAGGGGACCTGGCGCCCGAGCTTCTCGTGCATACCCGCCGCGCCGAAGCGCTGGCGGTAGCGGTCCAGCATCGGCGTGTCGATGAAGGTCGGGTGGACCGAGTTGCAGCGGATGTTGTAGCGCTGCTTCGCGCAGTGCAGCGCGACCGACTTGGACAGCAGCCGCACGCCCGCCTTGGCCGAGTTGTAGGCCGCCATGTTGGCGCCGGCGATGATCCCCGAGATCGACGAGATGTTGACGATCGACCCGCCGAGCGTGGCGGTGTGGCGCTTGATCTCGGCGACCCCATGCTTGCACCCCAGGAACACGCCATCCAGGTCGACCGCGTGCACCCGGCGCCATTCCTCGAGGGTGATGTCCTCCACCGTCTTGCCGAGACCGATGCCCGCCGAGTTGACCAGCACGTGCAGCGCCCCGAACCGCGCCACGGTGGCGGCAATCGCCTGAACCCACGCGTCCTCGATCGTCACGTCCAGGACGACGAAGTGCGCGGCGGCGCCCAGGCGCGCGGCCAGGGCGCGGCCTCTCTCCTCCTGGATGTCGGCGATCACGACCCGCGCCCCTTCGCGCACCAGCAGCTCCGCCGCGCATTCCCCCAGCCCGGACGCGCCGCCGGTGATCAGCGCCACCTTGCCCGCCACCCGTCCCGCCAAACCGACCTCCCCACCATTGACAGGATCGACGCCGACCCCTAGCCTCCTGGTATAGTGGTTTGGAGCCTCGCCATGAAGCTCGGCACGTGGGATCCGCGGACGATCGTCAACCTGGCGCGCTATCCGATCACCGATCTGGATAGCCCCGACGCCCGCGCCGTGATCGCCGAGGGTCGGGCGCAACTCGCCCGCGACGGCCTTTGCCTGCTGCCGGATTTCGTGACCCCCCAAGCGCTCGCCGCCATGGCCGCTGAAGGCAACGCGCTCGCCACCGACGCGTACCACGAAGTGAGCTGGGTGCGGGGCAGCGACGTGCGCGAAGGCGCCTTGCATCGCCCCCAGCGCAACGCCTGCGGTGCCCTCGCCTACGATCGGCTCGCGCCCCAGTCCCCCAGCCGCCTCCTTTACGAGTGGGACGGCTTGGTCGGCCTGTTCCGCGAGCTGCTGGGCGTGGAGCGGTTCTATCGCTGCGCCGATCCGATCAGCTCCTGTCTGGTGATGTACTACGGCGACGACGACGAACTGGGATGGCATTTCGATCCCAACGACGGGGTCGTCACCTTGCTGGTGCAGTCCGCCAGCACGGGCGGCGACTTCGAGTTCGCACCCGGCATCGGCCGCGATCCGGCCCAGTTCGATCGCGTCATGGACGGCGGGCGCGACGGCGTCATCAAGGCCGATCTGAAGCCCGGGACCCTCTCCCTGTTCCGCGGCAAGAACGCGCTGCATCGGGTAACGTCGACCGCCGGGCCGAGGCCCCGCATCATGCTGACCATGAGTTTCCACGATCGGCCCGGGATGATGTTCTCCGAGGAGAACCGGCGCCGCTATTCGGGGCGGATCGTCGATGACGCCGGCCGCACCCTCGGCACCGCGACCACGCCGTCGTCGCCCCTGGTGGCACCGCCGCCAGCTTGAAGAACGGCGCCTTGCCCGGCGATCGACCACCGGGTAGCGTCCGCCCGTTCAACAGCGGGAGGTCGTCATGGCGGAGCCGATCGTCACCACCAGGCGGGAAGGGCGGGTGCTCGAGATCGTGCTCGACCGGCCGCCGGCCAACGCCATCAACAAGGCCGTCAACGACGCCCTGTACGGGGCATTCAAGACCCTGCAGGACGACGACGATCTGCGCGTCGCCATCGTCACCGGCACCGGCAACCGCATCTTCAGCGCCGGCTGGGACCTGAAGGAGGTCGCGGCGCAATCCAGCCCGCTGGAGGCCTCGAGCGATTCCTGGGCGAACCCCGGGGGCTTCGCCGGCATCACCGAATTCTGGGGGCTGAAGAAGCCGGTGATCGCCGCGGTCAACGGCATCGCCGTGGGCGGCGGGTTCGAGCTGGCGCTGGCCTGCGATCTGTTGATCGCCGCCGAACATGTGGAGTTCTTCCTGCCCGAGATGCAGCGCGGCTTCCTGCCCGATGCCGGCGCGATCCAGCGGCTGCCCCGGCGCATCCCCTACCACGTGGCCATGGACCTGTTCCTGACCGGACGGCGGATGAACGCCGCCGAGGCGAAGCACTGGGGCCTGGTCAACGAGGTGGTTCCGGCCGACAAGCTGATGCCCCGGGTCCGCGAGCTTGCCCACGCGATCGCCGACGGGGCACCGCTCGCGCTGCAGGCGCTGAAGGAGGCGCTCGGCGCCATGATGCACCTCTCGCTCCCGGATGCCATGGACCTGACCAAGCGGGTGACCCGCGCCCAAGGCAACGGCTCCAGCGGCCTCCCCCTCTACGAGCGGATGGTGATATCCGACGACTTCATGGAAGGCGCCCGCGCCTTCGCCGAGAAGCGCAAGCCGAACTTCAAGGGGCGGTGACGGTGATCCATCCGATGCCATGAAGGTCGTCATCGCGGACGAGGTCATGGAGTGACGCCATTGGGATTCCGCCTTTGGGGTCAAGCCGGCGTCCTGACGCCAATGTCCTGGCCACTCCTGGGTCCGGCCACGAAGCGGCGCTCCCCATGAAGGCGGGACCTGACCCAGAACGGGCACCCGGCGTCGGAATTTCTGCGAGACGACGGATCGCGGTCATTCGATCGCCTCGGTCGCGAGCCGCATGAGTCCGCCGATGTGCTCGATGTCCTCCGCGTTCCGGTAGGGGTCTTTACGGTAGTGGTCCGGCGTCCAGTCAGGCTTGATCTCGAGCATGCGCTCGCGGTGCCGGAGCGCATCTTCGCGACGGCCAAGCTTGGCCAGGCATCCCGCCAAGTAGCCGTGAACATGGTAGGCGGGCTCCCGCATACCGGAAAAGACCTTCACGGCGTCTTCGTAGCACCGAGCGATCATCAAGGACATGCCAAGGATCTCGAAACACCACTGCGGGTGAAGGGGGTTGAAGCGCATGGCCCGGCTAACCTGCTCGATAGCCTCCCGCGGGCGCCCCGTGTACATTTGGAACACCGCCATCATCGCAGCGATGTCGGCGTCATACGGGCTGAGTCCGATTGCCCGTTCGAAGTGGTGAAGCGCCCCGTCATAGTCGCGCCGAAATAGCAGGACCTAGCCCCTGCAGGCATGGCAGAGGCTGTCCTCGGCGTCGAGCCGCACGGCGTTCGCCGAGGCATCCTCCGCGGCCTCCAAGTCCCTCGCCGCATCAGTTCGCCCCCACGTCTGAACAAGTGGTCGGCAAGCAAGGCGTGGGCTCGCGCGTACCTGGGGTCACACTCGATCGCCCGCTCAAGCAGCGCCATTGCCCTTGGAAGGTCGTCACGAAGGTGCTGGTCCGCGAACTCGCGCCCACGCAAGTAGAGATCGTAGGCGTCGAGGCGCTCGGTCGATTTGTGACGCGACTTCCTGGCGAGTGCGGCGGCGATCCGCCCGGGGATCGCGGCGACGATGGCCTCGGTCAGCTCGTCCTGTACCGCGAAGATGTCCTCGAGGCTGCGATCGTAACGCTCTGCCTAAACATGGTTGCCGGTCGTTGCCTCGATGAGCTGCGCCGTGACGCGCACCCGATTCCCGGCCTTCCGCACACTGCCCTCGACCACGTAGCGGACGCCAAGCTTTCGCCCCACCTCGGCGATGTTCACGGCGGGTCCCTTGAACGCGAACGACGAGTTGCGAGCGATTACGAGGATTCCGCGATCGCGGCTGAGTTCCGTGATGATGTCCTCGGTGATCCCGTCCGAGAAATACTCCTGCTCTGGGTCCCCGCTCATATTCGTGAACGGAAGCACGGCGACAGAGGGCATCGATGGCAGCGGCATATTCTCGGCCTGAACGGGCACCGCTGGCCACGGCCGCTCCTCCCGTTCGACCCGGAAGGCCCTGACCGGCTCGGCAATGTTCTTGACGTTGTGCTCCCCCAGATCGTCAAAGGCATAGGGCAGCCTTCCCTTCACCTGATCATGGATCGAGCGGCCCACCACGACCGCCCCGGGTTCCGCGAGTCGCTCTAGACGCGAAGCGACGTTCCCCCCGTCGCCGTGGATCGTATCGTTCTCCGCGATGACGTCGCCGAGGTTGATCCCCATCCTGAACACGATCCGGCGATCCTCGGGGATGTCGACGTTACGAGCCGCGATCTGTTCCTGCGCCTCGAACGCGCACTGCACGGCATCGACAGCGCTAGCGAACTCCACCAACAGACTGTCGCCCGCCGAGCCCACGATTCGGCCCTTGAACTGGGCGATCTTGGGGTCGAGAAGCTCGGAGCGTAGGGCATTGAACCGGGCGAGTGTGCCGGACTCGTCGGCGCTCATCAGGCGCGAGTAGCCTGCGACATCGGCGGCAAGGATCGCCGCGAGCCTGCGCTTGTCCCGTCCCAAGAGCGGGCCTCCCTCTCGCGAAGGCTGCATTGTAGCCAATGACAGCAGGCTAGCGAGTCGGAGTTACGGGGACATGCTACGGCTGTTGTCGGCTAACAAGCGAAGTGCGATCAGGGGCACGAGAGCGGCGGCTATGGCCCAATGAGCTGACATCGGGATGAGCGGCGATGCGAAACCCGAAAGGCTTCGCGTGGAGAAAATCCAGTGACATCGCTCCGCGACCGGCCCATTCAGGAGTGGTGGTGCCGGTGTCGCCCGACGCGGTCGCTGATCGCGACTCCCATCGCGACCAGGCAGGCGGTTGACTAAGACCGCCGATCGCGAAACGCGAAGGCCGCGCGGATGGCGCGGAGCGCAAGCTCGGCGCCGTTGACCAGGGGGATTCCGGCGGCGGCGAAGTCGGCGGCGATGGCGCGGTTGTTCGCCCCGGCCATGGCGTTGGTCACCACCAGCGGCTTGGGGGTCGCGGCGCGCACCTCCTTCACCAGATCGCGCAGGCTCGGCTGGTACTCGAAGTGGTCGCGGGCCTCGATCTCGAGGGCGACGAGCCCGACCGCCGGGTCCTCGGCGATCGCCAACAGGCAAGTGCGAAAGACCGCGATGAAGGATTCGTCGAGCGGACCAGCCGCGTCCATGGGATTGTCGGCCCGCAACGCCGGCGGCAGCACGGCGGTCATGCGGGCAAGGCTGGCGGCGGAGACCTCGGCCAGCGGCACGCCGAGGCTCGCCGCGAGATCGACGTACATCTCGCGCAGGCCCCCCGAATCCAGCACCATGCCGAGCCCGCCGGCCGCCGGCAGGGGCGCGAGACCAAGGACCAGGCTGGTCGCCATCAGCTCGTCGAGGCTCGCGACCCGGATCGCGCCATGGCGGCGGCAGAGCTCGTCGAACGCGGAATCGTCGCCCACCTCGGCGCCGGAGTGGACCTGGGCCAGCCGGGCGCTCAAGGCTGTCCGCCCCATCTTGGCGACGACGACCGGGATGCCTTGCGTCGCCGCCCTGGCAAGCACCGCCGCGAAGCCGGTCGGATCGCGCACGGTTTCGATGAACAGGGCGATCACCCGGGTCGAGGGCAGATCGAGCGCGTAGTCCATGTAGTCGGCGACCGTGCCGGCGATCTCCTGGCCGCAGCTCACCGCCAGGTTGAAGCGATAGCGGGGGTCGTTGTTGAGAGCCATGACGAACACGGAACCCGAGTGGGTGAGAAACGTGATCCCGCCCACCTCCATGCGGTCCGGCCCCTGGAAACCGATGCAGCAACCCTTGGCGAAATTGCAGAACCCCATGCCGTTGCCGCCGCAGACGAGGGCACCCGCCGCCTTCGCCTTGGCCCGCAGCCGGTCGAGCAACGTCGGCGCGGCTTCGCCGGCGATGTGGCCCTGGTCGAAGATGGTAAAGGCGCGGACGCCCGCGGCCAGGGCCTCATCCAGGGCCGCCTCCAACCGGGCCGCGCCCACCGCCAGAACCGCGTGTTCGGGCGGGGCCGGCAGGGCCGCGAAATCCGGGAAGCAGGCGACGTCCCCGGCGCGATCGTGGCGCGGGTTGACGCCCCAAAGGTCGCCGCGATAGCCGGAGTGCCGGGTGACCGCGACGACTTCGAAACCGTGCGACCCCTCCCGCCCCGAGGCGCCGACGACGGCGAGCGACGCCGGCTCCAGCAGTGCCGCCAAGCGATGCCGCGCCATCGAACTACGACCGCATTCGCAGGCCCTTGGGATCGTGCAGCGCTTCGGCCTGGAGCCGCGCGTCGCGCAATGCGCCCAGGATCTCCACCTGGTAGCGCGCGCCGGGCTGCACGGTCTCGGCCGGGACGTAGCCCATGGCGACGCTTCGCCCCGTGAAGTGCGCGAAGCCCCCCGACGTGACGAAGCCGACGCATTTGCCCTCGTGGAAGATCGGCTCGTCGCGGTTGGCGTCGCAATCGTCGGCGTCGACCACCAGCGTCACCAGCCGCTGCCTCGGCCCGCTGTTGTGCTCGGCCAGCGCCGCCGTCCGGCCGATGAAGTCGGCGTCCTTGTCGAAGCGGATGAACCCGTCCAACCCGGCTTCCGCCGCCGTGAAGTCGGCTTTGAAGTCGTAGGTCCAGATGCCGTAGTTCTTCTCCAGCCGCAGCGAATAGAGCGCGCGCCAGCCGTACAGGCGCGGGTCCAGGTCCCGCCCCTCGCCCATGATCGCCGCGAACAGGGCGAGAAGGTATTCCGGCGGGCAATAGATCTCGTAGCCGAGTTCGCCCGAGAACGAGATGCGGGCGACGGTGCAGCGGATGCCGGCGACCTCGATCTCCTTCAGGTCGCGGAACTTGAACGCCGTGGCCGAGACATCCGCCGCCGTGAGCTTCGCCAGCAGCTCTCGGCTGCGCGGCCCCGAAATCGCCAGGCCATGCAGCTCCATGCCGCGGTTGCGCAACGCGACTCCGCTGGCCGGCAGGTGCTTGAGGAACCAGCGCATGTGCACCGACTGCGCCCCACCGGAGCCGAAGATCATGAACCGATCGTCGTCCAGGCGGCCGACGGTCAGGTCGCCGTAGAGCCGCCCCTTCGGCGACAGCATGGGCGTGAGCGCGAGCCGCCCCGGTCCCGGCAGGCGGTTGGCCATCAGCCGGTCGAGGTACGCCTCCGCCCCCGGCCCCCTGATTTCGTACTTGGCGAAGTTGGCGATCTCGAGCACGCCCACCCCTTCGCGCACCGCCCGGCATTCCGCGGCCACGTGGCCGAAGGCGTTGGAGCGGCGGAAGGTCGGAGTCTCCCTGGGCTCCACCCCCCGGGGCGCGAACCACAGGGCGTGTTCCAGGCCGTAGCCTTGGCCGAACACCGCGCCCCGTTCCTTCAAGCGATCGTACAGCGCCGTCGTCTTCCACGGCCGGGCCGCCGGCAGCTCCTCGTTCGGATAGGTGATCATGAACCGGCGGGAGTAGTTCTCGCGCACCTTGTGGAAGGTATAGCCGGCGGTGGCGAACGGGCCGAAGCGGGCCACATCCATGGCGAACACGTCGATCGACGGTTCGCCCTCGATGATCCATTCGGCGAGGCACAGCCCGACCCCGCCGCCCTGGCAGAAGCCGGCCATGACCCCCACGGCGACGAAGTAGTTGCGCAGACCGGGCACCGGCCCGATCAGCGGATTGCCGTCCGGGCCGAACGCGAACGGACCGTTCAGGACCGTCTTGATCCCGGCGCGGGCCAGCGCTGGCATGCGGTCGAAGGCGACCTCCAGCCGGTCGGTGAAGCGGTCGAGGTCCGGCGGCAGCAGCTCGTGGCCGAAGTCCTTCGGCGTGCCGGCGACCGCCCAGGGCTTGCAGTTCGCCTCGTAGGTGCCGAGCAGCAGACCCTGGCCCTCCTGCCGGGTGTAGGCGCCGCCCTCGTAATCGATGGTGACCGCGAGCTCGCGCCCGTGGGCGATGATCTCCGGCAGCGCCTCGGTGATGAGATAGTGATGCTCCATCGGCAGGATCGGGATATCGACCCCCGCGAGCCGCCCCACCTCCCGCGCCCACAGCCCGCCGGCGTTGACGACGATCTCGGCCCGCAGCGTGCCCGATGGCGTGACCACATCCCAGGTGCCGTCGGCGTGCTGCACCAGCTCCTCGACCGGGGTGTGGCGATAGACCTCGGCGCCCAGCACACGGGCCGCCTTGGCATAGGCGTTGGTCACCCCGGCGGGATCGATGTGGCCGTCCAAGGGCTCGAACAACGCGCCGGTGAAGTGCTTGGTCTCGACCAGCGGGTTCAGGTCCTTCACCTCCTTCATGGTGATGAAGTCGGTGTCGAGCCCCATGTAGCGCGCCTTGGCCCGCTCTTGCTTCAGGTAGTCGAGCCTCTCGGGTGTGGAGGCGAGGTAGATCCCCCCGCACTTGTGGAACCCGACCGATTGCCCCGACAGGCGTTCGATCTCGTCGTACAGCCGGAGGGTGTAGCTCTGCATGCGGGCGATGTTGGGGTCGGACGCGATGGTGTGGATGACACCCGCTGCGTGCCAGGAGGAGCCCGAGGTGAGCTCCTTGCGCTCGAACAGCACCACGTCCGTCCAGCCCATCTTGGCGAGGTGGAACAGGATGCTGCATCCCACCACCCCGCCGCCGATGACCGCCACCCGCGCGTGCGACTTCATGGCTTCGGTCCGCTACAGCAGCTTCTTCTCGAACGGGTAGGTGTTGAGGGTGACGCAGCCGTCCTTGGTCACGAGCACCTGGTCCTCGAGCTTCACGCCGTAGGGCGCGCCGTCCTTGCCGGCGTAGCATTCCAGGCAGAAGATCATGTTCTCGCGGATTTCCCGGTCGGGGAAGCTCACCTTGCCGCGGTCGTTGAAGGGATAAGGAATCCCGGGGCCTTCGTCCTCCAGGCCCGCCTGATGGCACATCCCGCCGTAGCGGCCGTTGCGGTAGGCCTTGGGCAGCACGGGCGCCTTGCGCGCGAACTGCTCGAAGCTCATGCCGGGCCGCATCAGCTCGCGCATGCCGTTCACGCAGTCGTAGGCGATGCGATACGCCTCCTTCTGCCCGGCCGAGGCCTCGTCGCCGCACAGGAACGTGCGCGAGATATCGACGACGTAGCCCTCGTAGCCGTTGGAATCGGTGTCAATCCCGACCAGATCGCCGGGCTGAACGATCTTGTCGTGGGCCTCGCTCATCCACGGGTTGGTGTTCTTGCCCGAGGCGATCAGGCGGGTGAACATGAATTCTCCGTGGTGCCGGAACAGGGATTCGTTGATCACCGCCAGCAGCTCGAGCTCTTGGATCCCCGGGCGGATCGCCGCCTCGAAATCCGCCATCATAGCGTCGCCGATGGCGCCGTTGATGATCATCAACTGGACCTCTTCCGGCGTCTTGACCTCGCGCGAATCCACGGTTGCCGGGCTGGGGTCGGTCACCCGGATGCCCTCGTCCTGGAGCGCCATGAAGCCGTAGCCGTCGAGCTTGTCCACCGCCAAGGGCGCGCCCTTGTGGCCGAGTTCGGCCATCGCCGACTTGACCGATTTCGCCCAGGCGCGCGCCTTGTCGCGGCCTTCGGTGCTGCCGTACTGCCAGCTTGGGGCGGGGCGCACGTCCTTCACCAGGCGCTCGGCCACGTGCATGGAGTTGCGATACTCGAACAGGATGGGGTCGCCTTCGACCGGCACCAGGGCGTAACGCGCCAGGGTGGTCGCGGTCCACACCCCCATGACTTCGACGCCGGTGGCGTAGCGGATGTTGCCCGGGTTGTAGAACAGGCAGATCGGAATCTTGTGCCGCTTCATCTCGGCTTGCAGCCGCGCGTACCGGTTCCGCCGCAGCGCCGCGAAGTCGATCTCGGTGACGTTGGGCACGCGCAAGCGCTGAATATGCGGGCTGCTGGGCCGTACCCGTTTGCCGCCGACGTCCATGGTGATCGCCTCCGCTGGTTTGATCCGGGGGCGGACTCTGCCACGACCGGCCCCGCGAAGCGAGGGGCCTCGATGCGCGGGGGCGAACGCGAACGCCGGGCCACTCATTGTCGAAGCTACGAAGGTTGGGCAAGCGGGAGAAGCCCAACGTATCACCACTCACGACTTGAACGAAATCATGGCATCGCGGGAGGGACCGAGTCGATAGCGGTGCGCTCAATCGGGCAGACCGGCCATGCGGAGGCCGTCCAGATAGTGCACAAAGCTTGCCGTATCGCCGAACAGGTGGGTTTCTCGCACAAATGCCACCGAAGTGTTCGGCCGCTTGACCTGCAATTGTTGGATACAGTTCCTGGCCTCGTCGAGCCTGCCAAGCTGGGCCAGAGCCGCGATCAGTACGGTGTGCCGAGACCATTGGAAATTCGGCTGCTGCAGCGCGCGCCGTGCCCATTCGGCGGCTTCCTCGTAGCGCTTCAGGAAGTACGCGGCATCGGCTAATCGCACCAGGAACGATCCCATGTTTGGATCATGGGGACTGAGTCGTATCGCCGCCGTCAGATAGGAAATGCCCTCCTCCGCGCGTCCCGAGAACACGAGCGTCGCACCCAGACCGTAATGTGCGAGTGCCAGTGAAGGGTTCAGCTCCAGTGCCGTCTTCATCTCCCGGAACGCGGCGTCATATTCACGGCGCATGTAGTGGGCTCGCCCCAACGTACAGTGCGCGCCAGCATCCTCGGGGTCGAGCACCACGGCCTGCTGCGCGGGTGCGAGCGCCTTCTCGCGATTGTCCGAAATGGAATCCGCGAAGCCGTAGACACCCTCGTAGTAATAGGTCTCGGCGAGCCCGGAGTGTGCGGGCCCGAGCCGCGGGTCCTTCGCGATCGCCTGCGCAAAAAACCGCTGCGCGCGCCGCAGGTCGCCCTTGGTGTACTCGTAAAGGTGCGCCATGCCGCGCTGGTAGAGATCCCACGCGTCGAGATTGTCCGGACGCTTGCCGGCCGAGCTCCGGCGATCGACCTTTCCGAGCTCCGGCTCGACCGCGCCGATGATCGTCTCCGTAATCTCGTCCTGCACGGCGAATATGTCGGATAGTTCACGATCGTAGCGCTTCGCCCAAAGCTGTCTTCCCGAGGTTCCCTCCGCTAGCTGCGCGCTGATCCGAACGCGCTCGCTGGCCTTGCGTACGCTGCCTTCGATCACGTAGCGAACGCCGAGCTCGTGCGCGACCTGCTTCACGCCAGTCGAGCGCCCCTTGTAGGCAAAGGATGAATTCCGCGCGATGACGAAGAGCCAGCGTGCGCGCGAGAGCCCGGTGATGATGTCCTCGGTGATCCCGTCGGCGAAGTAGTCCTGCTCGGGGTCGCCGGACATGTTGGTGAACGGAAGCACGGCGATCGATGGCTTGTCCGGCAGCGACGGTGCGTCAGCCCCCTTCGCGGATGGAGCCGCGATCGACCCTTTGGCCGCGATACGAAAGGCCCTGATGGGCCGCGCTATGTTCTTGACCTCGCGCTCGCCCATGTCCTCGAAGACGAATGCGAGCTTGTCGCGCACCTGCTCCCGCACCGTGCGACCTACCCAGATTTCTCCGGGTTCGGCGAGCGTTTCCAATCGCGCCGCGATGTTCACGCCGTCGCCGAAGATGTCGTCGCCGTCGATGATGATGTCGCCGACGTTGATGCCGATCCGGAACGCGATGCGCTGCGCGCTCGGGACACTGGCGTTGCGCTCGGCCATTCCTTGCTGAATCTCCGAGGCGCACCGCACGGCATCGACCATACTCGCGAACTCCACCAGCATGCCGTCGCCTGTAGTCTTGACGAGGCGTCCCCGGTGTTCCGCGATCTTGGGGTCGATCAGGGCGGCCGATGCTCCTTCAGTTGGTCGAGGGTGCCCTCTTCGTCGACGCCCATGAGCCGGCTGTACCCGACCACGTCCGCCGCAAGGATGGCTGCGAGCCTGCGTTGCTGACGTTCCACGTCGGATCCTCCCGCAACGGCGGATTGTAGACCTGTGCCCCTCGGGAGCGCGGCTGTTCTTTGGCCTCGGTCACGTCCGGGTTTGGCCGGCGCGGCGCCCCCCGAGTAGCGCAGCGCCGGCCAAACCCGCATCACCCATGCCAACCAACTTGCTGAACTTGACGCACACAACCGTCATGTTGATGGACACCGGACTTCGAGCCGAAGAACAGCGGTGGGTGACGGCCCGACGCCGGGGTCGAAACAGATTCCCGCGGTGACTTCCTGGTGACTTAACTGAAGAATCGGCGACGATCCAGAGACAGATGAGGCCCGACAAACCATTGATCTGCCGGGCCTTTATCTGGTGGGCGCAGTAGGATTCGAACCTACGACCCGCTGATTAAGAGTCAGCTGCTCTACCAACTGAGCTATGCGCCCGCGAGGCGAGGGGCTCCTATAGCAGAGGGCCCCTTCGGCTGTCGATAGCGGCCGGCCGCCGCGACGACGGGAGGGGCGGACCAATAGCCCTCCCCTCCCCTTCCCTTCGCCCGGCTACGCGGGGGCGTGCTCGCGCAGGCTCTGGTTCTGGCCGTCGGGGCCGAGCGCTGGCTTCAGGATCGCGTGGTTGTAGATGAAGGCGTTCACCCCGTGGGTGAGGAACAGATAGGAGCCCGATTCCTCCATCAGATCCTGCATCCGCGCGTAGATCGCCTGGCGCTTGTCGCGATCGGTCTCCTTGACGCCGTCGGTGTTGAGCTGCTCGAACTCGTCCGAACGGAACCGTTCCCAGTTCCAGATGCCGATCTGGTGGTTGGTGAACCACTCGGTCGCCCAGCTCGGGTCCGGCGCCATGGTGAAGCGGTTGAGGATGAGCTGGTTGGTCATCACCGTCGGACTGTCGGCGAAGCCCAGCGTCCAGAACGTCCCGGAATCGAGCGGCGTGAGCTCGACCTCCAGCCCGATGTCCGCGAGGTTCGCGGCGATCACCTGGCCGGCGGACGTGGCCCACGTGACGTTCTGTAGGGCCATCTGCAGCTTCAGTCCCTCGTAGCCGCCGTCCTTGACGAGCTGCCGCGCCTTGTCGGGGTCGAAGCTGTAGAGGTTGGCTTCGCGATGGCCGACGAGGCCGGGGGCGACGATCCCGGTCGCCGGTTGCGCTTCGCCGAACCAGCCAGCTTCCAGGACCTGCGGAACGTCGACGCCAAGCTGGATCGCCCGGCGCAGGTTGATGTCCTGCAGGGGGCCCGGCGAGCCGTCGGCGAGCTGCTGCTCGGCGTTCACGCCAAGCCAGGCGTAGGCGTTCGGCGGGAACCGGAGGACCGTGGAATCCTTCGGCATGTCGGCTGCCAACGTCTTGATCGAGCTGGCTTCGATCCGGGCAAGGGCGACCTCGCCGGCCAGGTAGGCGATCTCGGCGGCCTTGCCGTCCTCGATCGGAATCACCACGATCTCGTCCCACGGCGCCTTCTCGAACGGCCAGTCGGGATTCGGTTCGAACACCAGCTTCTGCTTGGGCAGCCATTCGCGAATTCGGTACGGGCCGTTGTAGGCGGGGTTCTCGGTGGTGAACCGCTTGTCAGGCAGGGCCTCGACCGCCGCCTTGCAGATGATGTTGCCCGAGCCGTAGGGCAGCGAACTCGCCCACAGTGGCGCGAACGGCTCCTTCAGGTGGATGACGCCGGTGTAGGCGTCGATGATCTCGACCTCCTTCAAGGCACCCCAATCGACCACGTAGTCCGCCGTCAGGCCGGTGATGCCGGCGATCCGCTCGAACGAGTACTTGACGTCCTCCATGGTCGTCTCGCCGAAGCCGCCGGACCAGGGCACGCCCTTCTTGATGCGGAACTTCACGGTCACGGGATCGACCTGCTCGATCTCCTCGGCGAACTCGTTCTCGATCACCCAATCGGGGTCGTTGGCGCGGAACCGCACCAGACGGTTGGT
>SHVY01000031.1 GCA_009694045.1 Alphaproteobacteria bacterium
ATGGAGCGATCAGCAGCCCGAAACGGCCGTTGGTGATGCTCGTAGCGGCAAGCGGCGGTGATCACGGTTGCTCAACGCGCTCCAGCTTACTGCGTGGACCCCAATGGATACCTTGATGTCCGGAATCAAGTTCATCCGGGGAATGTCGGCTCACTGCATTAACTCTGCCAGAGAAAAGTTGCCGAAATCCTGACGGCCGGGCTTGACTCCGCCGGCGTCCGCACCTAAGTACTTGGCACTCGCGCGACCCAAGTGCTAACAGGGTGCGCACGTTCCTGATCATCCAGAAAAACGGGAGGAAAACCTCATGCATTTCAGGCCGTTACATGATCGCGTCGTGGTTCGGCGGATCGAAGGCGAGGACAAGACCAAGGGCGGGATCATCATCCCCGACACCGCCAAGGAGAAGCCGATGGAAGGCGAAGTCGTCGCCGTCGGCCCCGGGGCCCGCGACGAGAACGGGAAAATCAATCCGCTCGACGTCAAGGACGGCGACCGGATCATCTTCGGCAAGTGGTCGGGCACCGAGGTCAAGATCGACGGCGAGGAGCTGTTGATCATGAAGGAGTCCGACATCATGGGCATCGTGGTTGGTGTCGCCAAGAGCAAGAAGAAGGCCGCCTAGTCAGGCCGGCAGGATAGGAGAACAGGATAATGGCAGCCAAGGACGTGAAGTTCGGCGGTGATGCGCGCTCGCGCATGCTCCGCGGCATCGACACTCTCGCCGACGCGGTCAAGGTGACGCTGGGCCCCAAGGGCCGTTGCGTCGTGCTCGACAAGTCGTTCGGCGCGCCCCGCATCACCAAGGACGGCGTGACCGTCGCCAAGGAGATCGAGCTTTCCGACAAGTTCGAGAACATGGGCGCCCAGATGGTTCGCGAGGTCGCAAGCAAGACCAACGACATCGCCGGTGACGGCACCACCACCGCGACCCTGTTGGCGCAGATCATCGTGCGCGAGGGCATCAAGGCCGTCGCCGCCGGCATGAACCCGATGGACGTCCGTCGTGGCGTCGATCTGGCAGTCGATGCGGTCGTCGCCGATCTCAAGAAGCGGTCGAAGAAGATCTCGACCGAGGAGGAAATCGCTCAGGTCGGTACTGTCGCGGCCAACGGCGATCGCGCCGTCGGCGACATGATCGCCAAGGCGATGCAGAAGGTCGGCAAGGAAGGCGTCATCACGGTCGAGGAAGCCAAGGGCATCGAAACCGAGCTCGAGGTCGTCGAGGGCATGCAGTTCGATCGCGGCTACATCTCGCCGTACTTCATCACCAACGCGGAAAAGATGATCACGGAGCTCGACAACCCGTACATCCTGATCCACGAGAAGAAGCTCAGCGGCTTGCAGGCGATCCTGCCGCTGCTCGAATCGGTGGTGCAGTCGGGCAAGCCGCTGGTGGTGATCGCCGAGGACGTCGAGGGCGAGGCCCTGGCTACGCTCGTCGTGAACAAGCTGCGCGGCGGGCTGAAGGTCGCGGCGGTGAAGGCTCCGGGCTTCGGCGACCGCCGCAAGGCGATGCTCGAGGACATCTCGATCCTGACCGGCGGCCAGGTGATCAGCGAGGACCTCGGCATCAAGCTCGAGAACGTCACCCTCGACATGCTCGGCCGATGCAAGAAGATCGAGATCGCCAAGGAGAACACGACGATCATCGGCGGGGTCGGCAAGAAGGCCGACATCGAGGGCCGTTGCACCCAGATCCGGGCGCAGATCGAGGAGACGACCTCGGACTACGATCGCGAGAAGCTGCAGGAGCGGCTGGCCAAGCTGGCCGGTGGCGTGGCCATCATCAAGGTCGGTGGCGACACCGAAATCGAGGTGAAGGAGCGCAAGGACCTGGTCGAGGACGCGTTGAACGCGACCCGTGCGGCGGTCGAGGAAGGCATCGTCCCGGGCGGTGGCTCGGCGCTGATCTACGCGACCCGCGTGCTCTCCAAGCTGACCCCCGGTAACGAAGATCAGAAGACCGGAATCGAGGTCATCCGTCGGGCACTGCAGGCGCCGGTGCGGCAGATCGCCGAGAACGCCGGGCAAGATGGCGCCGTGGTCGCGGGCAAGCTGCTCGAGAGCAAGGACACCAACTACGGCTTCGATGCGCAGAAGGAGGTGTACACCGACATGTACAAGTCCGGCATCGTCGACCCGACCAAGGTGGTTCGGGTGGCGTTGCAGGACGCGGCGTCGGTGGCCGGGCTCCTGATCACGACCGAGGCGATGGTCGCCGAGCGGCCGAAGAAGGACGCAGGCTCACCCGCCGGCGGCCATCCGGGCGGCATGGGCGACATGGACTTCTAGTCCGGAAGAGTACCGGATCGAGGGGCGGGTCCCAAACCCGTCCCTCCGTCAAGCCCTGGGAAAGGCCGCGGGTAACACCGCGGTCTTTGCCTTTTTTTTGTGGCAAGATCCAGCCATGACGAACGAGACCGAGGCAGTCGCGAGAATCCTGCGCGAGGCGGCACGAACCGCGATTATGCCGCGTTTCCGGCGCCTTGCCGCCCACGAACGGCGCGAAAAGGCGCCCGGCGACGAGGAGGCCGAGGAGATCATCACGGCGGGGCTGGCCACCTTGGCCCCGGGGACCCTGGTGGTCGGCGAGGAGGCCACCGCGCCAACCCCGCCCTGCTGGCCGGCGCGGCCGCGCACCCGGTGGTCTGGGTCGTCGATCCGGTGGACGGAACGGCAAATTTCTCCGCCGGAATCCCGATCTTCGACATCATCGTCGCCCGCATCGAGGGGGGTGTGACGACCGCCGGATGGCTGTACGATCCCGTCAACGACTTGCTGGCCTGGGCACGGCGGGGCGAGGGGCCTGGATCGATGACATGCGCTTGGCCGTGGCTGATCCCGCCGAGCCCTCGAGCATGGAGGGTGTCGTTTCCTTGCGCTACGGCGACCGCACCTTCTCGGAGCGGCTGGCGTCGCGGATGAACCGGGTCGGGCCGAACCTGCAGTTTCGCTGCGCGGCGGCGGAATACCTGATGCTGGCCGCCGGCCGCATCCATTACGCGCTCTACCGCCGGCTGCTGCCCTGGGAATCACGCCGCCGGGCGGTTGCTGCACGCCGAAGCCGGCGGCCACTCGGCGCACCTGGATGGGACCGCGTACGCGCCCATCGCCGAGCCCCTCCGCGAAGGGTTGCTGCTGGCCCCCGACGCCCCGAGCTGGGCGGCGCTGCACCGCACCCTGGTCGCGGCATGAGCGACACGGCCCTGCCCGGCGGATCGCGACTTCGCCTGGCCGGGGTCGATGACGCCGCGAGCCTGGCCGCGCTCAAGATCGCCTGTTGGCGCGAGAGCTACGCCGACCATCTCGCCGCGGACCTGCTGGCCGAGCTGGAGACCAGCCCCTATCACGACGCGACTACCTGGCGCGCCCGTCTGGCGGTGCCGGGGCCGCATGACCGCACCTATCTGGTGGAAGACGGGGACCGCGCCATCGGGATGATGTCCCTCGGCACGTCGACCCTGCAGGCTCCCGGATATCCGGGCGAGGTTCGCGCGATCTACCTGCTGCGCGATTTCCAGGGTCGCGGCATCGGCACGGTCTGTGTCCAGCTCGCCCGCGCGACCCTGCGGCGGTTCGGCTTGACGCCCGTCGCGGTCTCGACGTTCGCCTTCAACGTCCGCGCCATCGCGCTGTACGAGCGTCTGGGCGCCCGACGGCTGGGCCGCGCGACCGTGTTCGAGCACGGCGGCGTCGCCTACGACGAGATCATCCTGGGCTGGCCAGACTGAGCCGGCCGGTGTATCACCGGCCGCCCCAGCGACAGCCCCCTTGCTTGGCCCCCATGTCCGCAGCCCGAAGTCCGGCGCCCCTTGCTCTGCTGATCGCCGTGAGCGCCCTGGGGCCGGCGACCATCAACATCTTCATCCCGTCGATGCCGGGAGTCGGCCGCGCCTTCGACGTGGACTACGAGGCGGTCCAGCTTTCGCTCACGCTCTATCTGATCGGCATCGCCCTGGGCCAGCTCGTCTACGGCCCGATCTCGGACCGGCATGGCCGCCGGCCGGCCCTGATCGGCGGGTTCGCGATCTATGCGTTGGGCACGGTCGTGTGCTTCTTCGCCGACGGCATCTGGGGCCTGATCGTCGGCCGCGTGATTCAATCGATCGGCGGCTGCGCCGGTCTGGTCATGGCGCGGGCGATCGTGCGCGATCTCTACGACCGCAATCGCGCCGCCAGCGAACTGGCCTACGTGACCACGGGCATGGTCGCGTTGCCGATGATCGCGCCGACCATCGGCGGCTATCTGGACGCCTGGTTCGGCTGGCGCGCGTCCTTCATCGTCCTGGAGGTCGCCGCGCTGATCATTCTGACCTTCATCGTCGGCCGCCTGAAGGAGACCCACCGCGAGCGGACCGGTGGAGCCGGTGCTGGCGCGATGCTGACGGGGTTCGTCCTGCTGCTGCGCCGGCCGGCCTTCCTCGGCTACGCCCTGCATGCCGGATCGTGCTTCGGCGTGTTCTACACGTTCATGGCGGGTGCGCCGTACCTGATGGTCGAGACCCTGGGAAAATCTCCCGAGGCGTTCGGGCCGTGGTTCATCACCATCGGCGGCAGCTACATGCTGGGTAACTTCGTGGCCGGACGCATCTCGGTTCGCCGCGGGGTCGACTCCATGATCGCGCTCGGCTCGGCGATCCAGCTTGCCGGCCTGCTGGTCGCCCTCGCCACCGTCCTTGCGGGCTGGCTGTCCCCGGTGTCCCTGTTCCTGCCTATCATGCTGGTCTCGATCGGCCAGGGATTGGCCATCCCCAACGCCATGGCCGGCACCGTCAGCGTCGATCCGGCCCGCGCCGGCGCCGCGGCCGGACTCTCCGGGTTCATGCAGATGGCGGCCGGAGCGGGTGCGACCTTCGTCGCGGGCATCCTGGTGCAACATGGCGCCCTGCCCTACACCATCATGATGCTGGTGTTCTGCCTGGCAGGCATCGCGGCCTTCGGCCTCGGCGTGACGCGGCGCCCCGTGGACGCCCCAGGGGCGGCGCCCTAGAGTCACACGCCAGGGAGGGCTCACCCATGTTCACGCGACGCCGCTTCAGCGCTGCCACGGCCGCCGCCGCCGGGCTTCTGTCCCAGGCGGGATCGGGCACGGCCGCCGGCACGGGATTCGCGCGCATCCGGGTCGATGCCGACTTGCGGGTTCTCGATCCCGCGTTCCAGATCGGCGGGACCGAGGAGATGATCAAGAACGCCGTCCTCGTCACCCTGACCCGGTTCACGGCCGGCCCCGGGATCGCCTGGGAGCCGTACGCCGCCGAGGAGATCGCCCCGATCGACGAGCGGACGATCCGGTTCACCTTGCGCCCCGGCCTGGTCTGGTCGGACGGTTTCGGGCCCCTGACCGCCGACGACGTGAAGTTCTCGTTCGAGCGGATCGCCGATGCCGCCAACTTATCGCCCTGGGGCTACGTGTGGGAGTTTCTCGATCGCGTCGAGGTGGTGGACGATCGCTCGGGCGTCATTCACCTGACCCAGCCCTTCGCGCCGATCTGGTTCACGGCCCTGCCGTGGTACGGCGGGCACATCGTCTGCCGCACGGCCGTCACGGCCGCCGGGGGCAAATTCGAGACGGCCTTCCCGGCGCAATGCGGCCCCTATCGCATGACCGCCTGGGACCCCACGATCAGCGTCACCCTGGAGCGCAATCCGGACTGGCCAGGCGAAGCGGCGCCGTTCGACCGGCTCGAGCTGATCATCATCCAGGACGATAAGGCCGCCGAGCTCGCCTACGAGGCGGAGGATCTCGACTACACCCGCATCTCGGTGGATTCGATCAGCCATTACCGAGCCACGCTACCGGCCGGCACGGCGCTCACCGAATGGCCCTCGACGTCGTACCGCTGGATCGGGATGAACGTCGATCACCCGCATCTCCAGGACATCCGGGTCCGCCAGGCGATCCAATGGGCCCTGGACGTTGACGCGATCCTGATCGCCGCGTTCGGCGGCGTCGCCAGCCGGTCCGCCGGGATCGTGCCGCCAGGGGAAATCGGCGAGCGCACGACCAACCGGGTCGATCGGCGCGATCTGGACAAGGCCCGCGCCCTCCTGGCCGAGGCCGGATTAGCGGACGGATTCACGACCACGTTCACCTGCCTGGACGATGTCATCTCGACGACCATCGCCCAGGCGGTGCAGGCACTCCTGGCCGAGGTGGGCATCACGCTCGAGGTCCGCGGGTTCGAGGCGGGTATGTACTGGACCCTCGGGCTCGAGGAAGAGGGCGAGGCGTGGCGGGACCTCGAGCTCACGTTGATGGGCTACGCCGGCGGGGCCGATCCGAGCGAAAGCACCGTCTGGTTCACCCCCGACCAGGTCGGCGTGTGGAACTGGGAGCGCTGGAACAGCCCCGAGTTCGGCGAGCTGCACGCGGCTGGGCTGGTCGAGACCGATCCCGAAAAGCGCCACGCGATCTACGTGCGGATGCAGGACCTGATGGAGGAATCGGGCGCCTACGTGTTCCTGACCTTCGGCCTGAACGCCGCCATCCACCGCGCCGACCACGAAACCATTCCCCTGATCGACGGGTTCCAATCCCTGCCCCGCTACCACCCCCTTGTGACCTGACCCATGACCGAGGTGCGTGATTTTCCCCGGCGCGTCCGCGTCGTCGAGAACCTGTGGATCCCGATGCCCGACGGCGTGCGGCTGGCGGCGCGGCTGTGGATTCCCGAGGACGCCGAGGCCGACCCGGTGCCGGCAATCCTGGAATACCTGCCGTACCGCAAGCGCGACGGCACGCGGTACTACGATTCGACCAAGCACCACTACTTCGCCGGCCACGGCTATGCCTCGATCCGCGTCGACATCCGCGGCACCGGCGATTCGGAAGGCCTGATCGACGACGAATATACCGCCCAGGAGCAGGCGGACGCGCTGGCCGTGATCGCCTGGCTCGCGGCGCAGCCGTGGTGCACCGGCAAGGTCGGGATGACCGGTATCTCGTGGGGCGGATTCAACGGGCTGCAGGTCGCGGCCCTGCGTCCGCCGGCGCTGGCGGCGATCATCACCATCGGCTCGACCGACGATCGCTATGCCACCGACATCCACTACTACGGCGGCTGCCTGACCAAGGACAACGTCGACTGGGGCGCGGTGATGTTCTCGCACATCTCGGCGCCGCCGGACCCGGAGATCGTCGGCGAGGGCTGGCGGGAGCAGTGGCTCGCGCGGCTCCGCCACCTGCGACCCTGGGTCATCCCCTGGATGGAACACCAGCGCCGCGACGCCTATTGGAAGCACGGCTCGGTGTGCGAGGGCTTCGCCCGCATCCAGATCCCGGTCTATGCGGTCAACGGCTGGGCCGACAACTACGCCGAATCGATTCCGCGCCTGATGGCGGGCCTCGCCTGCCCGCGCAAGGGGCTGATCGGTCCCTGGGGTCACAGCTATCCGAATTTCGGCCGGCCTGGGCCGGCGATCGGCTGGCTGCAGGAAGCCTTGCGCTGGTGGGACCATTGGCTGAAGGGCCGGGAGACCGGGATCATGGACGAGCCCATGCTTCGGGTCTGGATGCAGGAGTCGGTGCCGCCGCGCGCCGAGTACAAAGAGCGCACGGGCCGCTGGGTCGCCGAGGCGTCCTGGCCGTCGCCGCGCATCCAGTGGCGGCGCTACGCCCTCAATCCCGGGCGGCTTGACGACGCACCGGGTCCGGAACGGGCCTTGCCGATCCGCTCGCTCCTGACGACGGGGCTGACCGCCGGGGAGCTCGGACGCTATGGCTGGGGGGCCGAGTTCCCCACCGACCAGCGCGAGGACGACGGCGCCTCGCTGGTGTTCCTGTCCGATCCCCTGCCCGAGCGGATCGAGATCATGGGCGGCCCCGTGGTCGAACTCGCGCTGGCGAGCGATCGGCCCCAGGGCCTGGTCGCCGTCCGCCTCAACGAGGTCGCGCCGGACGGTGCGTCCACGCGGGTGACCTACGGGGTCTTGAACCTCGCCCATCGCGACAGCCATGAGTTCGCCAAACCCATGGTCCCAGGGCAGTGCTTCGCGGTCCGGGTGAAGCTCGACGACATCGCCCATGGATTCGCGGCCGGCAACCGGCTGGCGATCGCCGTCGCGAACGCCTACTGGCCGCTCCTCTGGCCGTCGCCGGAGATTGGGACCCTCACGGTCCACGCGGGCGCGAGCCGCCTGGAGCTGCCCGTGCGGCCGCCGTCGCCGGACGACGCGATGCTGGCACCGTTCGGTCCGCCGCTGTGGGGACCCGAGGAGCCCGTCACGATCCAGGTTCCGGGCGACGCGTCGAACCGGATCATCCAGCGCGACGCCCTGCGGAACGAGACGGTCGTGACCCTTCCCCGCGGCTACGGCCGGCGGGAGTACACCGCCATCGACCTGGAAGCCGAGGAGGGCGGCAACGTCCACTACAGCCTGACGGAGGACGATCCGGCCTCGGCGGCGGCGTGGAGCGCGTTCGCCCTGGAGCGCAAACGCGGGGCGTGGTTCGTGCGGACCGCGACGGAGACCCGGCTGAGTTGCACGCGAACCACGTTCCGCCTGCAAGCCGGCTTGAAGGCCTGGGAGAATGGGACGGAGGTGTTCGCCCGGACTTGGGACCTGACGTTCCCGCGCGACAACGTTTAGGATCGCGCGATGACCGAGATCGTCAACCTGCGCCGGTTGCGCAAACGCCGCGAGCGGACCGACCGGGCCAAGGTCGCGGAGGTCAACCGCGCGGTCTTCGGCCGGCCGAAGGCCGAGCGCCAACGCTCCGAGAAACAGACCGAGCTGGAGACGACGCGGCTTGCCGGCCATTGGCTGGACGACACGCCAGGAGACGAGCGATGAGCGACCTCGGATTGAGCCGGGCGGAGGTCGAGCGCCTGGGCCGGCGGGTCGTCACCATGGTGGCGAACCAACTCGACGGCATCCGCGAACGGCCGGTCAACCGGCCCGTGCCGCAGGACGTGCGCCGCCGCCTGCTCGCCCTCCCCTTCGGCGAGGACGGACTCGCCCCCGATCAGATCCTCGATTTCATCGCCGAGACGATCATGCCCTGGCCCATGGGCAGCGGGCATCCGCGTTTCGTCGCCTGGGTCAACTCGCCGCCGGCGCCGATCGGCATCCTGACCGACGCTCTGGCTTCGACCCTGAACTCCGCGGGCGATGGCGCCGAGCACGCCGGGCGGTTCCTGCTCAAGGCCGTCACCCGCTGGCTCGCCGAGCTGATCGGCTATCCCACCGACACCACCATGGGGCTGCTGGTCAGCGGCGGCTCCTTGGCCAACCTCACGGCGATCGCGGTCGCGCGCCAGCGGGCGGCCGAGCGCGACGGCTGGGACATCCGCGTCGAAGGGTTCCAGGGGAGCAGGCCCGCGTACGTCGTCTATGCCTCGGACGAGGCCCATTCCTGCGTGCGCAAGAGCGTCGAGCTGCTGGGGATCGGCACGGCCAACCTGCGGCTGATCCCGAGCGATGCCGAGTTCCGGATGCCGCCCACGGCCCTGGCCGTCGCGATCGCCGCCGATCGGGCGGCGGGGCGGCGGCCGTTCTGCGTGGTCGCCACCGCCGGCACGGTCAACACCGGCGCCATCGATCCGCTCGACGCCATCGCCGACGTGGCCGAGCGGGAAGGCCTGTGGCTGCACGTCGACGGCGCCTACGGCGCGTTTGGCTGCGTCGATCCGGCGGCAGCACCGCGCTACGCCGGGCTCGCCCGCGCCGACTCCGTCGCCCTAGACCCGCACAAGTGGCTGTCGGTCCCGATCGAGTGCGGCTGCGTGCTGGTGCGCGACGCGGAGTTGCAGCGGCGGACGTTCAGCGTCATCCCGCCCTATCTCGACAGCGCCGCGGCGCCCGACCCGGACAACCCGCGCTGGACCATCGAGTACGGCTTCACGCTGACCGCCAACTTCCGCGCCCTCAAGACCTTCGCCGTCCTGGCCCAGCTCGGGCGGTCCGGGGTGCGGGCGATGGTCGCCCGCCACAACCAGTTGGCCCAGGACCTGGCCGCGCGGATCGACGGGGCGCCGGACCTCGAGCGGCTCGCGCCGGTGACGATTTCGGCGGTGTGCTTCCGCTATCGACCGGCTGGCGCGCCCGACGACGAGGCGATCCTGGGCCCGCTGCAGACCCGGATCGCCGAAGCGCTCAACCGCGAGGGCGAGGCCTACATCCTGACGACGCGGCTGCGCGGCCGCACCTGCCTGCGCGCCTGCATCATGCACTACGACAACGACGTGTCGGACATGGCGCACCTGGTCGAGCGGGCGCGCACCTGGGGCCGGTCGCTCAACGCATAGGTCCGCTCAACCCAGGAGCCGATCGACATCCTTGGCCACGTCGACGCCGTTGCGCATGGCGCCGCCGCAGGTCTCGGCGAACGATCCGGCGCAGGCTTCTCCGGCGAAGAAGAGTCGATCGTCCACGGCCCTGCGGATCCCGGCACGGGCGTCGAACGACCCGGGCTTGGCCGAGGCGTAGGCGCCGTGGCTCCAGGGGTCCCGGCCCCAGCCGGTGAACGCGCCGCCCTGGACGTGCTTGTCCGCGTCCGCCCCCAGCATGGAGCGGAGCGCGTGCTTGGCGAAATCGATCGCCACGTCGTCACCGGCCCGCGTCAGGTCCCAGGCGAACCGCCCGCCCATGAAGCCGATCACCAGATCGAAGCCGAACGGCCGGGTGAGGAAGTAGCAGGCCTCGGTCGATTGCGTGAGATAGCTGAGCCAGCCGTTCTCGGGCAGGCCGAACGTCTCGCCATCGAGCTTGAGCGGCGCCTTGGCGAGCAGGCCCATGGGCAAGCCGGCGATGGCGTCCCGCTTCCAGCCGGGCAGCGGCGGGTCGAAGGCGATCGATTCGGCGGCCAACACGCCCAGGGGCACGGTGATGATCGCGACCTTGGCGCGGAGCGTGCCCGTGTCGGTTTCGACCGTCACGCCCGGACCGCCCCAGCGGACGCGCCGCGCCGGCGTCGCGAGCGACACCGGCACGCCCTCGCCATAGCGCGCGACCAGGGTGCCGAACCCCTCCTTGATCATCAGGTTCGGGGCCGTCGACGCGAGGCTCCACCAGTCCTTCGGCGAGAAATCCTCCAGGTCCTTGCCCATTGACATGGGCCCGACCCAGGATTCGGCGACCCAGATCCACGGTTCCGTCCGCGGCGAGACCGAGGCCGCGCTGACATCCTCACCCGCTCGCCCGGCCGCCGCCAGGGCTCCGTCCAGCCCATCCCAGGCCTGCCCAAAGGCAGCGAGCTCCGCGTCGTCGGCCAGCCGATCGCCGACGTGGACGACCTCGTCGGCATTGTCGTGGTTGTGGAGCGTGTACCCCCAATCCTCGGCGATCGGCGTCCAGGGGTTCTGGTTCGATGTGTGCAGCCAGGAGCAGCCGTGGTCGAAGGGGATGCTGAACGTCGCGGTGTCGGTGAGGGCACGCCCGCCGATGCGGTTCCGGGCCTCGAGCACGACGACCGAGCGCCCGCGATCGATCAAGGTACGCGCGGCGGCGAGACCGCAGGCCCCGGCGCCGATGATCACGACTTCGGGTTCGCCGGCGAACGACGATCGGGAAGCGACGGTGGTCGCCGCCAACCCCGACAGGGTGGCGCGACGGGTCAGATGTGCGGCGGTCAGGGCATACATGTGGCGACGATACCGCGTGCGAACGCGATCCGTCGGGGTCAAAGCACTAGGACGACTCTCATTCTTGTGGCCCGCCCCAAACACGGTGATGAATCATGCGTTTGTGTCGGACCACTAGGCCGCCATGTCGGCGGGCAGGTTCGAGATGGTCTCGTCCAGCTCCTGGAACGTCGGCTGCGCCGAGTGGGGCACCGAGCCTCGGCCGATCTCGATCGATATCTGGGCGGCGTTGCCGTGCAGGTGGGCGATCATGATGTCCATGACCACCTTGTAGAAGGTGGCTTCCTCGTTGACGATGCCCTTTATGCGGGAGGCGATGGGGTCGGCGATGCCGTACGCCAGGAACACGCCGAGGAACGTGCCGGTGAGCGCGCCGCCGATCATCGCGCCCAGCACCTCTGGCGGCTCCAGGATCGAACCCATGGTCTTGATGACGCCCAACACCGCCGCGACGATGCCGAGCGCGGGGAGACTTTCCGAGACAAACTGCATCACCTGCGAGGGCTTCAAGGCGTCGCCGTGATGCTTATCGAGCTGCTTCTCCATGTGGTCGAGGACCTGGTGCGGATCCTCCAGGTTCATCGACACCATCCGCAGGGTGTCGCAAATGAACGACATGACGAAATGATCGTGCTGGATCTTCGGGAACCGCCCGAACAGGGCGCTCTCGTGCGGTTTCTCGATATGGGTCTCGAGGGCCATCATGCCCTTGGTCTTGATCGTCTTGTTGACGACGAACATCAGGCAGAGGAGGTCCTGATAGTCTTTCGTCTTCCACTTCGGACCCTTGATGATCGCGCCCATCGCCTTGGCCGTCGCGACCAGGGTCGACAGGCTGTTGGCGACGATCGCGGCCGAGATCGCGGCGCCGCCGATCATGACACCTTCGAAGGTCAGGGCTTCGAGGATCGGTTCCAGGTATCCGCCCGAGGCGAGATAGCCCCCGAACACCGTGGCGAAGAGAAGGACGATGCCGCCGAGCGAAATCATACTGTCCGCGCACCCGTCGTTGCTCGGAGCGAACGGGCCCAATGCCCGCGTTCGTCCGGACCACCAGTGTCGCCGGAGTGGTTTAAGGTTGCGTTAAGGTCAACGTTTTTCGAGGTTTACGTATTACCTAGAAGGCCCTCATAGACCTCCCGCCAGCACTGGGCCGGCAGGATATCATCCGCGGCGCCGCGGCGCACGACGATGGCATTGTTCCGCAGGCGCGGGGCGTGGCGGGCGACGAGGGCGAACCAGGCTTCGTACCAGGAGCGCAGGAAATCGCGTTCGGCGTAACGCTCGTGGATGTCGGCCTGGCGTTTGCGCCGCTGCCCGCGCCGGCCGGTGAGCTCGCTGGTCCGCAATTGGTCCCGCAGCCGATCCGGCGCCACCATCAGGGTGACGACGCTCAAGGCCTCGGCCTCGCCGAACAGGTCGGTGGCCGGATCGCGGTCATAGGCCTTGATGCTGCGCCGATAGGGCCGCAGCAGGTCGTAGTGCATGATGGCGCGATCGACCCGGCCGCGCGGCAGGTTCTTGACGTGGGCATCGGTCAGCAGCCAGGGACCGTCCTCCAGGCCCAAGCGACCACAGCAGGCAGGGTCCCCCGCGATCCGCTTGATCAGCGTGCTCTTGCCGCTTGCGGTCGGACCAGTGACGACGACCAGATGCCCGATCCGCCGGCGGCGCGCCTCCAGCACCAGCCGACCCTTGAACGGAGACTTGGTGATGGTGACCGGTTCGAAGGCCGTGGTGTGCTTGTTGAACAGCACCTCCATGGCCTTGGCCGTGAACAGGAACGACTGCGCCGCCACGTCTTCCGTGCGCTTGGGCGCGCCAAGGAGGATCGCCGGCAGGCTTCCGGCCAGCAGCGCGAGGGGGTTGATCCGGGTCCGCAACAGATCGCGCGGGCGCGGTGCCGCGAACTCCAGCACCACCTTGCTCCGGGCCAGGCGCATGATCCGGCGCAAGGCATGGACCGGATCGAACATGTGGTGCAGGATGTTGAGGCAGAGCACCACGTCGAACCGGCGGCCTCCCCAGTCCCAGCTCTCGAAGTCGCCGGCGATGTATTCCGGTGCCTGCCCGTTCGCCGCCGCGATCTCGTTCGCGCGCCGCACGCATTCCAGGTCCGGTTCGATGCCGGTCGCGCCGGCGGCGCCGCGCCGCAACGCCTCGAGGCAGAAGAAGCCGAGGTAGCAGCCGATGTCGAGGATCGTCTGGTCGGCGATTCCGGTGCCGAAGATGACGTCGTTCAGGTAGCTCCGATCGTGTCCCGCGGCGCCAGAAGCGCCCGGTACCGCCTGATAGCTGAAGCGCCGGCCAGCGGGGGATTGGGTCGACTCTGCCATCGGCGGTGCGCGGTCTCGAACGAAGGGGCACGACCTTCGCACAGAAACGGGCGGCCGTCAGCCATCCGCGATGGGCAGGAAAAGAAGTGAGGCCGTGACCAAGTGGAGGAAGAGTCACGGCCGCGAGGGGCGCCGGGGAGGGCGCGGGCAAACGGGGAGAGCCGTCAGGTGCCGATGAGGCCTCCACCGGCCTTGACGATCGCCACCACCGCCGGGCGCGGCGGTGTGCCGTCGGCGAAATCGGGCCATCGGGTGGAGGGTGTTGCGAACGTGGAACCGTCTTCCTCGCCCGGGTGCTGCACCGCGAGGAACAGCGTCGTGCCGTCGGGCGTGAAACACGGGCCGCAGACCTCGGCGCCGCGCGGGGCACTGAAGAACCGCCGGGTGAGCGCGCGCCCAGCGCCCGCGACTGCGCAGGCGAAGACGCCATCGGCGTGACCCGCCGACTTCGGCGCGCCGTCGGTCGCGATCCACAGGCGGCCCGTGTTGTCGAAGGCGCAGTTGTCCGGCGCCGCGATCCAGCCGTCGGCGGTGACGCCGGGGCCATACTTGGCACCGTGCGTCACGGCGGCAGGGTCACCCGCCAGCAGGAAGATGTCCCAGGTCGCCGCGGCGGCCGCATGGTCACCGTCTGGCGGGGTCAACTCCAGGATGTGACCGAAGGTGTTTTCGGCCCGCGGGTTCGCGGCATCGACCTGGTCGGCCTTGCGCTTCGTATTGTTCGTCAGGATCACGTAGACCTTGCCGGTTACCGGGTTGGTCTCGACATCCTCGGGCCGATCCATCGGCGTCGCGCCCAGCAGGTCCGCGGCGCGGCGGGCCTCGATCACCACGTCCGCCTGACCGGAGAATCCGCTGGCCTGGGTGAGCGGGCCTTCGCCGTACACCAAGGGTAGCCAGGCAACCGAACCATCCTCGGCGAGGCGCGCCACGAACAGCGTGCCGTCGTCGAGCAGATCGGCGTTCGCGGCCCGGTCGCCGGGAGCGAACACCCCCGCAGTGACGAATTTGTACAGGTACTCGAACCGCTCGTCGTCGCCGCTGTAGACCACGACCCGGCCATCGCCATTCACCACGGTCGTCGCCGCCTCGTGCTTAAAGCGGCCGAGCGCGGTGCGTTTCACCGGCTGGGCGGCCGGGTCGTATGGGTCGATCTCGACTACCCAGCCGAACCGATTGGGCTCGTTCGGTTCGACGGACAGGTCGAAGCGCGCCTCGTGCAACGCCCACCAGGGATAGTCCGGCTCGCCCTTGATGCCGACGCAGTCGTAATTCACGGCTTCGAGGGTTCCCGCCGGATCGCCGGAGAGGTACTGATGGAAGTTCTCCTCGGCCGACAGGATTGTGCCCCAGGGCGTAACCCCGCCGCCGCAGTTGCTGAGCGTGCCGATCACGCGCTCGCCCGAAGCATCGGCAATCGTCCGCATGCGGGCATGGCCCTTGGCCGGACCGGCGACCGCGACCACGGTCGAACGCAGCGACACCCGCCGATTGTAGGTGCTGTCAGCGACCACGGACCACGCGGCTCCGTCGCGCCTGATCTCCGCGACGCTGAGGCCGACGGCGGCCAACTCGACGCCGACGTGGTCCCTGGTCAAGGACGCCCCGATGTTTTCGGGGTTGACCCCGGGAAACATGCGCACCGGGTCGGAGTATTCGTGGTTCACCACCAGCCGCCCGCGATCGGAGGCCGTCGAGCCGGCGGGCAGGGGGAGGAAGGCGATGAAATCGCAGTTGAAGCCGAACTGCGCTTCCTGCGCCTCCGGCGATACGATCGCGGGATCGAACGCGGGCGCACCGGCGGCAACCGGATCGCCCCAGCGCAACAGCACCTGCGCCCCATAGCCATCCGCGACGTGGTGCGTCTCGTCGTAGCCCTTCGTGAGCTCGGCGAACCCGAGGGACTCCGCGGCCCCGGCGGTCGCCAGGGTGGCTACCCCCGCCGCGCTTCCCGCCATGACCGCCGCGAGCCCGAGCATGGCCTCGCGCCGATCGGTCCGGGCGGCGATCATCGCCGCGAGGGTTTGCGCTTCGGGATTCCGACCGATCATGGATGCCCCGTTCGTTGTCGGCCCGAAGATGCCGCCGTAGCCGTGACCGCGCGACGGCCCTTTCGTGAAGTCCGCCTGACGGCCTCTTACCGCCGCAGCCGGTGGATCAGGCTCGAGGTATCCCAGCGCCGTCCACCCGCCGCCTGGACCTCGGCGTAGAACTGATCGATCAGCGCCGTGACCGGCAGGAAGGCCCCGTTGCGGCGTGCCTCGGCCATGCAGATGCCGAGGTCCTTGCGCATCCAATCGACGGCGAAGCCGAAGTCGAACGTGCCCGCCAGCATCGTCTTGCCGCGGTTCTCCATCTGCCAGGACTGGGCGGCGCCCTTGGCGATGACGTCGAGCACCAGCTCGCCGTCGAGCCCGGCCCGCTGGGCGAAGGCCAGACCTTCCGCGAGCCCCTGAACCAGACCGGCGATGCAGATCTGGTTGACCATCTTGGTGAGCTGGCCGGCGCCCACGGGTCCCATCAGGGTCACGGCGCGGCCGTAGCAATCCATCGCGGGCTTGGCCCGGTCGAAGGCGGCCGGATCGCCGCCGACCATGACGGTCAGCCGGGCGTTCTCGGCCCCCGTCTGGCCGCCGGAGACCGGCGCGTCGAGGAAGGCGATGCCGTGGGCCCCGGCTTCGGCCGCGAGTTCGCGCGCCACCTCGGCCGATGCGGTGGTGTGGTCGGCGAACACGGTGCCCCGGGCCATGCCGGCGAACGCACCGTCCGGCCCTTGGGTTACCTGGCGCACGTCGTTGTCGGCACCGACGCAGGCGAAGACCACCGCGGCGCCCACCGCCGCCTCGCGGGCGGTCGCGGCGACCCGACCCTGGTGCTTCGCGGTCCACAACTTGGCCTTGGCCGCGGTACGGTTGAAGACCGTGACGTCATGTCCCTTGGCCGCCAAGTGTCCGGCCATGGGGAATCCCATCACTCCCAATCCCAGGAACGCAACCTTCACCGCTGATCTCCCTCTGCCGAGGGAAGCATTCTAGCCAGCGCCGGGAGCCGCGACAACGAAAGGACGCTCGTGTCGATTCTGGTTTCGAAGTTCGCTATCGAGGGCTGCCGCGAGAACGGGCAGACTTCAGAACCACGACGCTAGGCGTGGGCCCAGGCGGGTGTGCGGGTGGCGAGGCGCAAGCGGCGGCGGCGGGACGTCCAGGCTTCGTCGGCCTTGACCTCGGCGGGCCGTTGGCGTGATGCCTTCGGCCTCGGCGCGGGCGAGATTCTCCGCCACCCGTTCGCCGATCGCCGCGACCCGGGCGAGGGGGACCGATCGGTCGTAACCGGGGCCATCGAGTTCGGCGGCCACGTTGATCAGCCCGCCGGCGCCGACGATCAGTTCGGGGACGCAGATGACCTGGCGTCGGCGCAGCGCCTCGGCGTGGTCCGGCCGATCCAATTGGCCCTTGGCCGCCCCGGCGATGATCCCGGCCGACAGATCGGGGATGGTTCGATCGTTCAGGACGCCGGCGGCGGCGCACGGGGCGAACACATCGGCTGGGACCCGATGGATCGCCGCCGGGCTCACCGGTTCGGCACCCAAGTCAGCGACGGCGCGGACGACGTGCGCGTCGTTGAGGTCGGCGACGACCAGGCGCGCCCCTTCGTGCTTGAGCAGGGTCGCCAGGGCATAACCCACGCGACCCAGTCCCTGCACGGCGACCGTCGTTCCCGCGAGGCCGACGCGACCGAGGCGATGCCGGATGGCCGCCTGGATTCCCACCAGCACGCCGTAGGCCGTGGCGACCGATGGGTCGCCGCCGCCGCCGGGCGTTGCCCCGATCACGAACGGGGTCTCCATGGCGACGAAGTCGAAATCCTGGGCCGAGACGCCGAGATCCGAGGTGAGGATGAGCCCGCCGCCAAGGCGCGCCGTGAACCGGCCGAGCATGCGGAAGAGGGCGGGCGATTTGCCGTGCAGCGGATGGCCCTGCACCACGACCGCGGCTCCGCCCAGGGACAGACCGAAGAGCGCAGCCTGGCGCGTCGCCGCCCGCGACAGCTTGAGCACCGCATCGATCGCCTCCGCGCGGTTGCGAACGGTCGTCATGCGAACCGCGCCGAGGGCGGGGCCGAGGCTACGGTCATGGACGGCGAACGTCGCGTTCAGTCCACTGGCCGCGTCACGGCAGCGCAGCAGCCGCTCATGGCCGGCGAAGGACGCGGGGTAGGGATCGCCCGGTTGCAGGACGTCGTCGAACGCCAGGTCCGGCGCGACCCGCCGGACGGCCGGCTTCGCGGCCCGCTGGCGCCCCTGCGTGACGATGCTCACGTTTCCTGCCCCGGCGCTCGAACACCTGGGGTGCCGCGCCGTTGTCCTTCGGCGGCAAGGCCGGCTGGGGCATGGCGTAGAATTTCGGTTCGCGCGGGTCCCAGCTCCGCTCGAACGGCAGGCGCATCATCAGGCCCGTGCCGTTCTGCTCGGCCTCGCTCGTCGCCTGCTGCAGCTGCTCCGCCAGGTCGCGGCCCCACGGCACCACATAGGCCCTGGGCTCGGCCTGTCCGCTGTACTGCAGCCACAGGTAGATCCCCTCGTTCTCGCGGATGGTCGTCGCCAGCACCGTCGCGACGGCGGTTTGACCGTTCGCCCATTCGAGCGCCACGGGCTTGGGCCGGCTCAGAAGCTCGGCGAAGGCCGAGTACCCGATCGCCAGCAGCACCAGCGCGGTGCCGACGGCCGCCCCGCGCACCCACAGCTTGCGCGGTGCCCAGACCCCGATGGTGGCGAGCACGGCCGCGACGGCGACGGCAAGACCGAACAGGGTGGTCAGGTCGCGCATCAGTCCTTGGTCCCGACCCGAAGCGGCTTATGGAGGCTGTGAACGCTGCCCGGAACCAGGCCGCCCTCGGGATCGAGGTTGAACCGCAGAGCGGTCATCTCCTCGCCTTCCCGCCCCAGGTCCACCTTGGTCGTGAGCAGTTGCCGCGACGAGGTCCCATCCGGCGATTTGGCCGATACGACCATCGTGACGGGAACGGGAAGCGTGCCGCTGGGGTTGCGGTACAAATGCACATTGGCCACGTACTCGCCGGCGGCGAGGCCGCGGCTGTAGGCGACTTCGTAGTTGAGCGCGGTGGCGTCGAGCACGTTGCCCAGATCGTCGCGCAGCAGATTGAACAGCGCGCCGCTCTTGTTCGAATAGCCGACCGGGACGTCGCCGGGGGCCTGGACCCACAGGTCCACGTCGCTGGTCATGGCGTCCGGCCAGCGAATCTCGACGATGACGTTGCCCGGCGGCTCCTCACGCTGGTTCGAGGCCTGCGCCTGAGGATTGATGTGCGGCAGCAGCAACAGCACGCAGGACACGAAGCCGGCGAGCGCGAGCGTGATGACGTCGCGAAAGACCGTGTCCGAATCATCCCCGCCGAACGGATCAAGCTCGACCATGGGCCTCGCCCCGCGCGATGATTCCGGTGATGAGGTTGACGGTCCCCGAGGACAGGAGCTGGAAGTTCACCATCAGCCAGATGTTCAGGACCGAACCCACCAGGGTCGTGTTCAGGACCGTGGCCATGCCCCCGATCAGGATCGAGACCATCGGTCCGATCGTGCTCGGGTCACTGGCCGCCTGGGGATCGACCCCGGACAACGCTATGATGAACCCGACGACCGTGCCGATCAGGCCGAGCAGAACCAGGGTGGTGCCGAACTGGCGCACCATGCCGATCCGGCTCGCGAGCTTGAGTTTGAGACTGGATGCCAGCAGCGAGCGGCTGTCGGGTCCGCAGGCGTCGATCGCCCGCAGGTAGGACGCGACCTTGGACCCGCGCGGCGGCACGGGGTCGCGCACCCAGTTCAGTTCCCGGCTGACCCGCCAGGCCCTGGTCACGGCGACACCGAGACCCACCGCGAAGACCCCGGCGATCAGGGCAGTGATGCCGGTCGTGTCGCCGACCAGCAGCGGCACGGTCCAACCGGCGAGGGTGGCCGCGGCCAGCAGCGCGAAGCCGACCAGGTTGACGATGGCAATGCGCAGCAGCAGCACGTAGCTGTACGCCCGCGGATCGTCGTCCAACATGGCGGCGGGCAGGGCCGCCGGCGACGCCCGCCGCGCGACATCACTGGGCGATCGCCACGATGTCCGCAGGGCTTCGAGATCCGACAACGTCAAATTCACCACGCATCTCCTTCAATCTGTCGCGCCAGTCGAACCGAAATGCCGACCCGGCGCCGCGAGGACGCGCCACGGGGCTATCCTGGGCGCGCTGGCGTTAACCAACTCTGAAGAGCGGGGGAAGGTCGACAGCTCTCGTCGGACTCGCGTATCATCGCGCTCGACCCGGACCAGCGGACCCCGCGGTTCATTCATCATTAACCGGAGCAAGGGACATGCCAGAGGTCGCGACGCGGGTGGCGCCCGAACGGGGGATCGCGGCCTTGCGGCAGCTTCTGGGCGACCGGCTGTCCACCGCGATGGCGGTGCGCGACGCCCACGGTCACGGCGAATCCTACCACCCGACCCAGGCTCCGGATGCCGTCGCCTTCGCGACGACGATCGCCGAAGTCGCCGAGATCGTTCGCATCTGCGCCGCCCATCGCCTGCCGATCGTGCCGTTCGGCACCGGCACCGGACTCGAGGGCGGGACGGTCGCGCTCCACGGCGGCGTCTCCCTCGACGTGAGCGGACTGAACCGCATCGTCGCCGTGCGGCCCGAGGACATGAACATGACCGTCGAGGCGGGGGTCACCCGCAAGACCCTGAACACGCACCTGCGCGACACGGGTCTGTTCTTCCCGATCGACCCTGGGGCCGATGCCTCCCTCGGCGGCATGGCGGCGACCCGCGCCTCCGGCACCAACGCGGTGCGCTACGGCACCATGCGCGAGAACGTCCTGGGTCTGACCGTCGTCCTCGCCGACGGCCGCGTGGTGAAGACGGGCGGCCAGGCGAGAAAATCCGCCGCCGGCTACGATCTGACCCGACTGTTCGTCGGCTCCGAGGGCACCCTCGGCATCATCTGCGAGGTGACGCTGAAGCTGTACGGCGTGCCCGAGGCGATGTCGGCCGCGGTCTGTTCGTTTCCGACCATCGCCGACGCCGCCAACGCGGTGATCGTGACGATCCAAAGCGGCGTGCCGGTCGCTCGCATCGAGCTGATCGACGAGGTGCAGATGGGCGCGATCAATCGCCACGCCAAGCTCGACTACAAGGTGGCGCCGACCCTGTTCTATGAGTTCCACGGCACCACCGCCGGCGTCGTCGAACAGGCGGAAGGGGCGCAGGCCATCGCCAGCGACTTCGGCGGCACCGACTTTCGCTGGGCGGTCAAGCCCGAGGACCGGGCGAAGCTGTGGCAGGCGCGGCACGACGCCTTCTACGCGGCCCTCGCCCTGCGCCCCGGGGTGAAGGGCTGGGCGACCGACGTCTGCGTGCCGATCTCCAGGCTCGCCGACTGCATCGTCGAGACCAAGCGGGACCTGGAGGCCTCGTCCGTCCTCGCGCCGATCGTCGGGCACGTGGGCGACGGAAATTTCCATTTGACGTTCCTGGTGGACCGGGACGACCCGGCCGAGATGGCCGAGGCCCACCGGATCAACGATCGCATGGTGCTGCGCGCCCTCGCGATGGGCGGGACCTGCACCGGCGAGCACGGCATCGGCTACGGCAAGGTCGACTTCCTCCAGGCCGAGCACGGCGCGGGCGTCAGCGTCATGCGCGATTTGAAGCGGGCGCTCGATCCCGCTAACATCATGAATCCTGGCAAAGTCTTGAGGATCTGACCCCATGGCCGAACTCGCCGATCGCTTCGAGCGCCTGACCGTGAGCGTCGTCCACGACGTGATGCGGGGCATAGGGATCGAGGGCGCCGTGCTGCCCCCGACGATTCGGCCGTTGCTGCCCGAGAGGCGGCTTGCCGGGCTCGCCTTCACGGTGGATGGCCATCGCGTGTCCAACACCGATCGGCATACCACTCTGCTCGCCTGGTCGCGGTTGCTGTCGAAGGTGCCGCCCGGCTGCGTCCTCGTCTGTCAGCCCAACGACGACGAGCTCGCGCTGATGGGTGAGTTGTCGGCGGAGGCGCTTCGCCTCAAGGGCGTGCGCGGCTACATCGTCGATGGCGGCTGCCGCGACGTGGACGGCCTGTTGGCGATCGGGTTCCAGGTCTTCTGCCGATTCTTCACGCCGTCCGACATTACCGGGCGCTGGCTGCCGAACACGTCCGGCCATCCCATCACCATCGGCGACGTGACGATTCAGACCGGCGACATCATATTCGGCGATCGCGACGGCGTGATCGTCGTCCCCGGCGACCGCGCCGAGGAGATCGTCAACGAGGCCGAGACGGTGACGGCGACCGAGAGCGCCATGCGCCGGGCGATCAAGGGCGGCATGGACCCCGAGGCCGCGTACCTCAAGTTCGGCAAGTTCTGATCCGTGTCGCGCATCGCCAGCGTGGAGACCATCCACGTCGCCATGCCGGGCGATCCGACTTGGTCGGCCGGCGGCACCGAGGACGTCCTCCTGGTCGTCGTCACCGATGCGGACGGACGGCAGGGGATCGGCGAGTGCAACACCGCGCCGGCGCTCACCCGCGCGGCGATCGAGCTGCCCACCCTGCACAAGTGGAGCGAGAGCCTGAAGGGCTGCCTGATCGGCGCCGATCCGTTCGAGGCGCCCGCGTTGTGGGAGCGGATGTACCAGGCGACCCTGTTCCACGGCCGGCGTGGCCTGGGGCTGCACGCCATCTCGGCCCTGGACATCGCGCTGCACGACCTTGCCGGCAAGCAGCTCGGTCGGCCGGTGTACGCCCTGCTCGGCGGCGCGCGGCGGACCCATTGCACGCCGTACGCGACCGTCTTTCCCGGCATGCCCGAGGGACGCGGCCTGGCCCAGCTCATGGCGGAGACCGAGCGGCAGTTCGCGACCGCGAAGCGGCTGGGGTTCCGCGCGGTGAAGATGGAGGTGCTGTTCGAGGGCCTGGCGGACGACCGGGCGCTGGCCGACCTGATCCGCGAGGGGCGCCGGATGCTGGGCGACGACACGGCGATGGCACTCGACTTCGGCTACCGCTGGAGCGACTGGCGCGACGCCCGCTGGCTGCTCAACCGGATCGCCGATTGTGACATCCTGTTCGCCGAGGCGGTGTTGCAGCACGACGACCTGGCCGGCCACGCCAAGCTCGCCGGCGCGATCCCCATGCGCCTGTGCGGCGCCGAGTTCGCCGCCGGCCGGGATGAGATCCTGGCGTGGATCCGGGTTGGCAAGGTGGATGTGGTGCAGCCGAACCTGACCCGCGCCGGCGGCTTCACCGAGATGATGCGGATCGCCGAGTTATGCGCGCTGGAGGGCGTGCAGTTGATCCCGCACGGCTGGAACCTGGGGTTCGGGGTCATCGCCGGCTACCACCTGCAGGCGGCGGCGCCGAACGTGCCGTATGTCGAATATCGCACCCATCATCTGTTCCCCTCCCCCTTGCGCCGCGACCTGGCAAGCCCGGCGGACCTGCCCGTCAGCGACGGCCGGGTTGCCCTCCCGCCCGGCCCGGGGTTGGGATTGACCCTCGACCAGGAGATCGTCCGCCGCCATCGCGTGGCGCCGTGACGGTGCAGGCCTGGGACGCGGCCTGCTATGCGCGGAACGCCCGTTTCGTCAGCGACCTCGGGGCACCGCTGCTCGATCTGCTTTCGCCCCGGCCCGGCGAGCGCATCCTCGACCTCGGTTGCGGCGACGGGGCGTTGACCGAGAAACTCGTGGCCGCCGGCGCGATCGTCGTCGGCGTCGACGCGAGCCCGGACATGGTGGCCGCGGCCAAGGGACGGGGGATCGACGCGCGCGTCATGGACGGCCAGGCCCTGACGTTCTCGGGGGAGTTCGACGCGGTCTTCTCCAACGCCGCGCTGCACTGGATGAAACGCGAAGGGGCGGTGATCCAAGGTGCCCATCGGGCCTTGAAGCCGGGTGGCCGGGTGGTCGCCGAACTCGGCGGCGGCGACAATGTCGCCACGGTCCGCGCGGCGATCCACGCCGAACTCGCGCGCCGCGGTCTCGACCCGTGGTCGTTCGATCCCTGGACCTTCCCCACGGCCGAGGACTACCGCGCCCGACTGGAATCCCACGGTTTCACCGTCGCCTCCTGCGCGCTGCTCCCGCGCCCGACGCCCGTGCCGGGCCGCCTGGCCGACTGGCTCGATACCTTCGCCGGGACGTTTCTGGGGGCACTCCCCGTCGACCAGCGCGAGGCCTTCAAGAACGCTGTCGAGGACCGCACCGCCCCGGCGCTGCACGATGCGCGCGGCTGGCACGTCGACTACGTGCGCCTCCGGGTCCTGGCCGCGCGAAGCTAGCCCCTAGAGCGGAATCCGTTCAGCTGTGGTCCACAGGAGACGCCCTCATGCTTCGACAAGCTCAGCATGAGGGCTGATTTTGCGGTCCTTGAGTTCGACCCTTCCCCGTCGGCGTAGGGGCGGTAGGGGCGGGTCAACATCAACGACCGTTGGTATGATTTTGCGGCCTCACCCTGAACCTGTCGAAGGGCGAGGCCGACGCACGGTGATTCGATCCGAACGGAATTTGCCCTCAGCCGATCAGGAAGCCGTCGCGCAGGGGGTCGTCGGGGTCGAACAGGAACTGGTGGATGCCGGTGATATAGGCCGTCCCCGAGACCCTGGGCACCACGGCGGCGAACGACCCGACCTTGGCCTCGCCGACGATGCGCCCGCCGAACGTGGTGCCGAGAATCCCCTCGGCCAGGATCTCCTCGTCCCTTCGCATCGTGCCGCGGGCGAGCAGCAACGCCATCATGTGCGAGGTCCCGGTGCCGCCGGGCGAGCGGTCGAACTGCCCGTCGGCGAACACGTGGACGCATTTGTACTTGGCGCCCGGGGCCTGGGGCGGGCCATGGATCGTCACCAGGTCCACGGACCTGATGTGGTCCAGGGTCGGATGCCTGACGGCGACCGCGCGGTTGATGGCGTGGCGCAGCGCCACGCCCGCCTCGGCGAGCGCGCGGGCGTTCTCGGGCCGGATCTCGACCCCCAGCGCGTCCGCCCGGACAGCGCCGAAGAAGCTGCCGCCGAAGGTCACGTCCAGGACGATGCGGCCCCGGCCCGGCAGATCGACGGCCACGTCCCGGGCGAACACGAAGGCCGGCACATTGACGAAGGCGGCGCCAAGGGCGCGGCCGCCCCGCACCGCGACCTCGATCAGGACGGGCCCGGCCGGGGTGTCGAGCCGGATTGGCGTGATCGGTTCCCGCGCGGCCACCATCCCGGTCTCGACCAGGGTCACCCCCAGCCCGATGGTGCCGTGCCCGCACATGTTCAGATAGCCGGAGTTGTCGAACCAGATCACTCCGTAGTCCGCGCCCGCATGGGTGGGTGGCGCCAGGAACCCGCCGAACATCCCCCGATGCCCGCGCGGCTCGCACAGCAGGGCCCGCCGCAGATGGTCGTGGTCGGCCCGCAGCCGTTCGCGCTGCTCCAGGATCGAGGCGCCGGTGATGGGGACCCCGGACAGCACCACCCGCGTGGGCTCGCCGCAGGTGTGGGAATCGACCGTGTGGATGACCCGATCCGCGCGCATGCCCTAGTGATCCGATTCCGACGGATCGACCCCGATCCTTCGGACCGAACCCTCAGCAAGACTCTCATCCTGTGGTCCGCCCCAAACACAATGATCGGGAATCAAGCGTTTGGGGCGGACCACTAGGCCTCCAGGACCTGGGCGGACCACTGGGCGACGCCGAGCAGCCGTCGATCGTCGTGGCGCCGGGCGACGAGCTGGACGCCCAGCGGCATGCCGTTGGGACCCCGCCCCACCGGCAGGGTGACGCAGGGCACGTGCAGCAGCGTCCAGATCCGGTTGAACAGGTTGTCGCCGGTGTCCGCGAGGCCCACGGGGGCCTCCCCCAGGGCGCCAAAGGTCACGAGGACGTCATGGTCGCCGAACAGCCGTTCGGCCCCGGCCCGGCAGGTCTCGGCATGGATCTGGGCCGCGCGGTAGGCGTCGGGCGTGACCGCCAAGCCGTCGGTGATCGCCGCGCGTTGCTCCGCGCTCAGGCCGTCGCGGTGCGCGTGCCATTCGTGGGCGAGCGCCCGCGCTCCCTCGGCGTTCTCGATGGTCCGCTGCAAGGAATAGAGGGCATCGAACTCGGCGGGCGCCGCCTGATCCCGCACCACCGCGCCCGCCCGGGCGAGGCGCCCGCCCACGTCGTGCAGCAGGTCGCGGGCCGCCCCCTCGGCACGGTCGGCATGGACCGTCGGGTGCAACCCGATCCGGGGCCGTGCCAGGGCGTCCGCGCCCCAGGTCGGTTCGCCGCACAGCACCCGCGCCAGGGCCGCCACCTCGGGCACCGACCGGGCGAAGACCCCGACGGTATCCAGACTGTCGGCCAAGGTCTTCACCCCGGCGCGCGGCACCAGGCCGAAGCTCGGCTTGAAACCGACGACGCCGCAGAAGGCCGCCGGCCTGATCACCGAACCGCCGGTCTGGGTGCCGAGCGCCAGGGGCACCATGCCATCCGCCACCGCCGCGGCCGATCCGCTCGACGAGCCGCCGGGCGTGCGCGCCGGATCGTGCGGATTGGTCGTGCGCCCGGCCTTCCAGCCGGCGAATTCGGTGGTGACGCTCTTGCCGAGAACGATCGCGCCGGCCGCCCGCAGCAGGGCGACCGCCGCCGCGTCCGCCACCGGGCGATGCCCGGCATAGATCGGCGAGCCGTAGGCGGTCGGCATGTCCTCGGTGTCGAACACGTCCTTGATGGCGATCGGCACGCCGTGCAGGGGACCTCGGCGTTCCTCGCGATCGCGGCGCGCCGCCAGCGCCAGGGCCGCATCCGCCGCCAGATGCGCGAACGCGCCGACCCGCACTTCGCGCTCGGCGATCCGCGCCAGACAGGCCTCGACGCGGGTAAGGGCGCTCTGCTCGGGGCCTGGGAATCGCGACGCCATAGGCCTCTCATAGCATGGTCCGCGCAGCACGTCCTTTCAGGTCCGACCCGCGCCCGCTACACTGGCGCGCGTACGCGGTAGGGATCATGCGCATTCGATGGTTGGCCGTGGCCCTCGCCACGCTGGTATCCGTCCTTGGCGATGGGGTCGCGGGCGCCCGCGCCGAGTACGTCGACCTGGAGCTGATCCTGGCGATCGATGCCTCGTCGAGCGTCAACTTCGACGAGTTCAACCTGCAGGTGAACGGGCTGGCCGCCGCGTTCCGCAACCCGTTGCTGAGCCGAGCCTTGGAATCCGCCGAGGGTCAGGGCGGCATCGCCGTCTGCGTCGTGCAGTGGTCCGACACCCGCAAGCAGGAACTCGCGATCGATTGGTTCCGGGTCGACGATGCCGAATCGGCGGCGGCCTTCGCCAGCCTGATCGAGAGGGCGCCGCGCCTGATCGAAGGCGGCGGGACCTCGATCAGCGGCGCCATCGATTTCTCGGTCCTGCTGTTCGACGCCAACGATTTCCAAGGCCGCCGCCGGGTCATCGACGTCTCCGGCGACGGCCGCAGCAACATCGGGCGGCTGCCGGCCGATGCGCGCGACGACGCGATCGGCGCCGGCATCACCATCAACGGCCTGGCGATCCTCAACGAGGAGCCGAACGTCGATCGCCATTACGCCCGGTCGGTGATCGGCGGCACCAACGCCTTCATCACCACCGCCAATGATTACCAGGACTTCGCCGACGCCATCCTCCTGAAGCTGGTTCGCGAGATCAGCGGCGACATCGTCTCGGAGCTGGAGCATCGGAGCGCTGGATTGATCCAAGTTCGCCGTTCCGGCGTATAGTCCCTTGGAACGCCTGCGGGAGGTCCGGAGCGAATCGCGGGGAGAAACTGGGATGATTGGTCGTTGGGCCCTCGTCGTGGCCATGGGGCTGGGCTTGGCCGCGTGCGCCGAGATGTCCGAAAAGAAGGAAATAGCGTCGCTTTTCAACCGCCTGGGCGGCAAGGAAGCGATCGTGGCCGTGGTGGATGACTTCGTCGGCAACGTCGCGGCCGACGAGCGAATCAACGGCTTCTTCGGCAACACCGATATTCCCGCGCTCAAGGCCAACCTGGTCGATCAGGTCTGCCAGGCGAGCGGCGGCCCCTGCACCTACACCGGCAGGGACATGAAGACGACCCACGCCGGCATGGGAATCAACAAAGACCAGTTCAACGCCATGGGCGAGGATATGCTGAAGACCCTGGCGAAATTTAACGTGCCGGAACAGGAGACGAACGAAGTCATGTCTCTCCTGGGTTCGGTGCAGGGCGACATCGTCGGACAGTATGGCTAAACCCCTACGTAACTTGGTGTTGAACCCGGGCGCTCCCTGTACCACCTTTGGGGGAGATCGCCCCCGCTGACGCGGGGGGTAGGAGCGCCATGTTCATCCAGACCGAAGCGACCGCCAACCCGGCGGCGATGAAATTCCTGCCCGGCCGCACCGTGCTGGCCGATGGCAGCGTCGAATTCAGTGATCAGACGTCGGCGCGGGCCTCGCCCCTCGCCCAGCGGCTGTTCGCGGTCGATGCCGTGCGACGAGTCGCGCTCGGCGCCGATTTCATCACCGTGACCAAGGCGGACGGCGCCGACTGGCAGGTGCTGAAACCCGCCCTTCTGGGGGTCATCATGGAACACTTCGTGGCCGGTCGTCCCGTCATCGCCGAAGGCGGCGGCGGTGATGCCCTGACCCAGGCGGTGCAGGATATGATCGACACGCGGATCAAGCCGGCGGTCGAGCATGCCGGCGGCATAGTTGCCCTGCGGTCCTTCGCGGACGGGATCGCGACGGTCGAGATGAGCGGCGCGCCCGCGGCCAACCCCACCTTCCGCAACGGCATCGAGAACATGCTGCGGCACTATGTTCCCGAGGTCGAGGAGGTACGGTTCGTGGCGGCTGCGGCGCGGCAGGCCGAGCCGGGAGCCGGTGATCGCCCGGGGCTCGGCACGCCCGAAGGCATCGCCATCCAGACCCTGCTGGACGACGAGATCAACCCCATGGTCGCGTCACACGGCGGCTACGTGAACCTGGTGGACGTGAAGGATCACAAGGCCTTCGTCCGGCTCCAGGGCGGCTGCCACGGCTGCGGCATGGCGAGCGTCACGCTCCGCCACGGCATCGAGACGACGATCCTGGAAAAGGTTCCCTCGATCGTCGAGGTCATCGACGTGACCGATCATGCCGAGGGCGAGAACCCGTACTACCAGGCGTAACTCACTCCTCGACCTGGGCCCGTTCCAGCTCGTCCTGGGCCGCGAGCCACGTCACTTCGGCGGTCGCCAGATCGCGCGTCAGCGAGGCTTGCCGCCGCGCCAAGGCGGCGATCGGCCCGCCCTCCTTGCCATAGGTCGTGGGATCGGCGAGCCGACGTTCGAGCTCCCGCTTCTCGGCGGTCAGGCGTTCCACCGCTGCCTCGGCGTCCTTGAGGGCACGGCGCAAGGGCGCGACCTCGGCGCGGGCCACGGCCCCCCGCCGCCGTTCGCCCTTGCGTGGTGCCTTCGCCGCGCCGGACCGCTCGCCGCGGGAGCCCAGCACCTCGGCCCGGTAGTCGTCCAGGTCGCCGTCGAAGGGGCGAACCCCGCCGCCGGAAACCAGCCAGAGCTGGTCCGCCACCAATTCGATCAGGTGCCGGTCGTGGCTGACAATGATGACCGCGCCGGGGAAATCGTTGAGCCCTTCGATCAGGGCTTCGCGGGCCGCCATGTCGAGATGGTTGGTCGGCTCGTCCAGGATCAGCAGGTGCGGCTCGGCAAGCGCCACGAGGCAAAGCGTGAGCCGGGCCTTCTCGCCGCCGGATAGGCCGGAGACGGGAACATCGGCCGCATCGCCCCCGAAGCCGAAGCGGCCGAGGCGGTTGCGGATACCCTCGGGCCGCAGGCGCGGCAGCAGCCGCAGCACGTGCTGGAACGGGGTCTCCGCCGGGACCAGGTCGTCGATCTGATGCTGGGCGAAGAACCCGACGCGCATCCGCCGGGCGCTTCTGACTTCGCCCGCCATGGGCTGAAGCCGCCCGGCCAGCATCTTCGCGAAGGTCGACTTACCATTGCCGTTGGCGCCGAGCAGCGCGATGCGATCGTCCGGGTCGATGCGCAGGTTCATGCGCGCGAGCACCGGCTTGCCGTCCTCATAGCCGACCGCCGCGCCGTCGATGGCGATCAGCGGCGGCGCCAGGTCGTCGGGCCGAGGGAACTGGAACGTCACCGAGGAATCGCCCTGGGCCTCGGGAATCGGCGGCATGCGCGCGATGGCCTTCAGGCGGCTCTGCGCCTGTCGGGCCTTGCTGGCCTTGTAGCGGAATCGGTCGACGAAGGCCTGCATGTGCTTGCGCCGAGCCTCCTGCTTCGCCCGCGCCGCCGCCTGGTTGGCCAACCTCTCCTCTCGCGTCCGCTCGAAGGTGTCGAAGTCGCCCTCGTAGAGGGTGAGCTTCCCGCCCTCCAGGTGCAGCACCCGATCGATCACCGCATTCAGGAAGTGCCGGTCATGGCTGACCACCACCATCGTGCGGGGATAGCGGCGCAGGAACGATTCGAGCCAGATCGCCGCCTCGAGGTCCAGATGGTTGGTCGGCTCGTCGAGCAGGAGAAGGTCGGGTTCCGCGAACAGCGCCGCCGCCAGGGCAACCCGCATGCGCCAGCCGCCGGAGAAACTCGACAACGGCCGCGCCTGGCCCGCGTCGTCGAAGCCCAGTCCGGCGAGGATCGTCGCCGCCCGCGACGGGGCCGTGTGGGCGCCGATGTCGCGCAGCCGATCATGGAGATCTCCCAGCCGTTCCGGATCGCCATCGCCGTGAACCTCGGCCAGAAGCGCGCTGCGCTCCCGGTCGGCCGCGAGCACGGCCTGCAACGGCGTCGTGTCGCCACCGGGCGCTTCTTGCGCGATCATCCCGATCCGGGCTGTCCGCCTGATCCCAAGATCGCCGCTGTCGGGCGCGATCTCGCCCATGACCAGCCGCAGAAGCGTCGTCTTGCCCGCGCCATTGCGCCCAACCAGGCCGATGCGATGCCCGGCCGGGACGTGGGCGCTGGCGCGATCGAGGATGACGCGGCCGGCGATGCGGTAGGTGATGTCGACGAGTCGCAGCATGGCCGGCTAGATAGCACAGGCGCCCGCCCGCCGTTAACGCCGGCGATCAGGCGGCGAGCATACCGTCGACGTAGCCGATCAGGCCCTTGCTCAATGTGTCGTTGAGCTGGAAGCATAGGTGGGTGCGGCCGGCGCCCGCGCCGGTGACCACCAGCGGGATCATCGCGTCCCACCCCAGAAACGAGAGCTGGCCCGAGGCACCGACGCGGCACGGCAGCGCGCGGTCAATGGCGGCACCGCCCATGCTGAGGTTCATCACCTGACAATCGTGCCAGCGATCCTCGATCAGAACCCGGGCCGGAATGGCCATGTTCATCCGCTGGAAACGGCGGCGTTCCTCGACTCTGATGAAACTGCCGAGGATCGCGTCCATCCTGGTGATGGTCTGGGCGACGATCTGCCCGGTCTCGCCCGCTTCGGCGCGCAGGCGCGCCGCATGGGCATCGAGCGGTGCCAGCAGCTCCTGCAACTCGTCGAGGACGCCGCGAAGCCGGGAGACGCTCTGATCGCAGTCCTCAATGCGCGCCCCAAGCAGGCCCGAGCCGCCGGCGCGCAGCGCCGCTGCGTTGACGAGTTGGGGCCCGGCCTCGTCGAGGGAAACCAAGCTCTCCTCGACGGCGACAATGCCCAAGGTCAGCGCGTCGCGCGCGTTCAGCAGGCCATCGATGCGCCCGAGGGCGATCTGCCGCGCGCGGGCGATCGCCAGCGCGATCGATTCGCCGGACGCCTCCGGCCGGGCGCGCAGCTCAAGCTCGTCGAACAGCCGTGGCAGCCAACTGATCTCCTCGGCGGACGCCACCATCATCTGGAACGCACTATCCATGGATTCCGCCAAACGGACCACGCTCTGGATCCGGGTCATCGCGGACTCGGCCGCAGTACGGGCCTCGGCGATCCGCACCTCGTGGTCGGCCCAGCCGGTTCGCAGTTGGGCGAAGCGCGCCTCCACTTCGGCGAGTGCGTCCTGCGCGTCGCCCGCCTTCAAGGCGGGCTCCCGCGATCCCATCGGCGAGTGAACGATGCCGTCGGCAAGGACCTCGACCGACTTGCCGAGATGTCGGAGCGACGTCCTGACCTCGATTTCCATCATGTCAATCGCCGCCAGCGACTGGGCCAGGGCATTGGCCACCGGGCGCGAGGCGGGTGACACGATAGGCGGCGTGGGACCCCCTTCCTCGCTGGCCTCCGGCATGGCATGCGCGGCATCCGCGCCACGACGGCGGCGGCGCACCGCCGATCCCAGGACGAACCCCGCGACGACGCACAGCGCCCCCGCGATCGCCAGGCCCCAGGAACTCGTCCCGCTGGCAAACCCATCGTCATACGGGCTGCCGCGCGACGCGGGCGGCAGATCCAAGCCAAGGCGGAGGTCGAGCAAGGGCCCCGCACCGGGCGCGATGGCGGCGAGCTCGCTCCACGCCGCGGCCCAGCGCTTCGGTTCGGTCGACGGCACGAGGGCCAGGATGACAAGGACGGCGACGGCGGCGATGCGGCGCATGCAAACTCGTATCGATGTGAAATCGGGTGCGGAATCACCAAGCGCGAACCCGCCGACTATCGAGCAACAGCCTTAAGAATCGCTGAAGCCCGACCGCGCCATCGGCACCCATAACCGTTTCTTAGCGCATCGCGGGATAGGCTCCGGGGACGGGGGGATACACGGCGCGGTGAAGCTCCTAAGGAGTGGGACGACCATGCTCTCGACCATGCGCGTCATCGTGGTGACCTCCCAGAAGGGCGGGTCCGGCAAGACCACTCTGTCGGGACATCTCGCCTTCCAGGCCGAGGCAACCGGCCATGGCCCGGTCGCCCTGATCGACACCGATCCCCAGGGCAGTCTCGCGGCCTGGTGGAACGCCCGCGCGGCGCACGCGCCCCTGTTCATCCAGACCGACATCGGCCGGTTGTTCAACGACCTGGAGGAACTGCGGTCCCAGGAGATTCGGTTGGTGGTGATCGACACGCCGCCGGCCGTGACCGGCACGATCCGCAGCGTCGTCGCCCATGCCGATCTGGTGGTCATCCCGGCGCGTCCCAGCCCGCACGATCTCAGGGCCGTCGGCGCCACCCTCGACATCGTCGAAGGCCGGCACAAGCCATTGGTGTTCGTAATCAACGGCGCCACGCCCAAGGCCAAGATCACCAGCGACGCGGTCGTCGCCTTGTCCCAGCATGGGACGGTGGCACCCGTGATGCTGCGCCACCGCACCGATTTCTCCAGCGCGATGATCGACGGGCGCACCGTGATGGAGTGCAGCCCAGCCTCCCGCTCGGCGGTCGAGATGACCGAGCTGTGGGCCTACCTCGCTCAGCGCCTGCAACGGGTGCAGCCGCGCCCCGCGGCCCTGATACCCGGCCTCGACCGCCCGGTGTTCGGCCGCCATCATGCCGATATCCCCACGGCGGTCCCGGTGGCGGCCGATGAGGCTCCACACCACGGATTCGGACGCCGCGCCGTGAACCCAACCTAGGGCACGTTCATGTCCGGCCCGCAAAATCGCATCCGCTTCGCGACCCTGGACAGCTCGCTGCTTGCCCGCAAGGGCGAGGCGCGGCCCGCTCTCCTGCACGCCCTGTCCGGCGAAGGGGCCACGCCGACCGGGTCGAAGAAGCATCGCGTCATAGTCCGCCGGAACTCGGCCGCCCGTTCGCGGCGGCCGGATCGCCCGGACCCCGCCGCCCGAACCGCGGTCGGACAGCGTCACGTCGGTGCCGGTCGATCGCCTGCGGCCTGCCACGCGCCCATCGCGCCAGGAGGCGGGGGACGTCGGCGGCCTGACCGCGTCGATCACGGCCCATGGCGTGGTCCAACCCTTGGTCGTCCGCCCGGACGCAAGCCGTCCCGGTGCCTACGAAATCGTCGCCGGAGCACGGCGCTTCCAGGCGGCGCGCGCGGCGGGCCTCGATGCCGTCCCCGTGGTCGTGCGGTCCCTCGCCGACGTCGAAGCGCTCGAGCTGTCCCTGGTCGAGAACCTGCAGCGGGAGGATCTTCCGCCACTCGACGAGGCCGCCGGATACCGCCGCCTGATCGAGGAGTTCGGCCGGACCCAGGAACAGGTCGCGTCCCTGGTCGGCCGCAGTCGCAGCCACGTGGCCAACACGCTCCGGCTGTTGCACGCGCCCGAGGAGATCAAGGGACTGCTGGCCGAGGGCGCCTTGAGCGCCGGCCATGCTCGCGCCCTGCTGGGGGCCGAGGACCCCGTCGCCCTGGCGCACGCCGTCGTGGCCGATGGGCTCAACGTCCGCGCCACCGAACGGCTGGCGACGGCCCCCGCGACCGCGATTCGGACGCGCCCGACGCCCCGCGCGGTGGCCGCCGGCGCGCGGCGCATCGCCGCCTAGCTCGGTCTGCCCGCCACGCTGACGGGCACGCGAAACGGCGGCAGCCTGACGGTTCGGTTCAAGACCGCCGCCGAATACGACCGCCTGGTCGATGTCTTACGGCCACGTCCTTCGCCCGTACTGGGTTTCGGGGGCGGCCAAGAACCCGAATCGACCGCTCAGGCAGAGTCCCTTTGAGCCGCCCCTTCGGGGGTGGGACGAACCAAGGTATGGTTATTGCATCGTTGCCAAGGTAGGGCCGACGCGGCGAAGAGAGCCCAGGGTCCGATGACAGCGAATCATGCGAATCGACGCGGTGTTCTCGCGCTTTTGGCGGGGCTCGCGATCGCGCCGCGGCGGGCGGCCGGGCAGACGGCGCCGGATGGCGCGGAACGGCACATCGAAACCCTGGCGCAACAGGCGTTTGTCACCCTCCAGCGCACCGACTTGACCCTCGATCAACGGGAGCTCGAGTTCCGCCGCATCCTGCGCGATGGCTTCGATCTGGATTTCATCGCCCGTTTCGTGCTGGGCAGCCATTGGAAGGGCGCCTCGGAGGAACAGCGGGCCGAATACCTGGACCTGTTCGCCGAATTCGTGCTGAAGACCTATGCTGGCCGCCTTGGCGGGTACACCGGCGAGAGCTTCAGCATCGTCGGCACACGGCCGACGGGAACCAAGGACGTCATCGTCGCCACCGTCATCAGCCAGCCGAACGGCGGGACGATCGACGCCGAATGGCGGGTCCGCCGCCAGGATTCCGGCTATCGCATCATCGACGTGGCCGTCGCCGGGATCAGCATGGTGGTGAACCAGCGCGACGAATTCGCCTCGGTGGTCACCAACCACGGCATCGACGGGCTGCTGCAGATGCTCCGCGCCCGGGTCGGCAAGGTCTCGATCGCGGCGGGGTAGGACCCGCCGACAACCCCTCCGCCATGTCCCCGATCGCCTCGCACCCGTGGCGTGAACCGCCGAGATCGGGTACTTAGGCGCCTGCACCAGGGGGAGGGGTCCCATGGCCGGCATGGTGGGCCGAGGGGAACAGGGGTTCGCGTGGCGCCATGCCGCGTTTCGCTTTGCCGTGGCGTGCCTTCTCGCCGGTTCGACCCCGGTCCGCGCCGACCCCTTGAGCGACGGGCAGGCGGCCTTCGAGCGGGGCGATTTCACCGCCGCGCGCACCCTCTGGCTGCCCCCGGCCGAGGCCGGGGATGCGGCGGCCCAATTCAAGCTCGGCGTTCTCTACGACGAAGGTCGCGGGGTCGCGGCGGATGCCGCCCAAGCGGTCGTCTTGTGGGAGAGGGCGGCGGCCGGAGGCAGCGTCGCGGCCCTCCACAATCTTGGGCTCAAGGCCATGGACGGAAGCCTCGGTCCGCCCGACTTCGCGGCGGCCGCGGGCTGGTTGCGCCAAGCGGCCGATCGGGGTTACGCCCGCTCGCAGTATTCCCTCGGCAAGCTCCTGCTCGACGGCTTAGGCGCGGCACCCAACGCGGATGGGGCGTTCGCCCTCGTTCTCGCGGCGGCCCGCGGCGGGTTCGCCCCGGCGCAATACAACCTCGGCAAGCTGTACCGCGACGGCACCGGGACCCTGGCCGACCCGGTCGCCGCCGCCGCCTGGTTCCTGCGCGCGGCGCGCCAGGGACATGCGCGGGCGCAGGCCCGGATCGGCATGCGCTACCTCGAAGGTGACGGCGTGCCGAGGGACGCGGTCGAAGGCCTCGCCTGGCTGATCCTGGCCGCGGGCCAGGGCGACGGCGATGCCGAAGGGGAGCGGCGGCGGGCGACCGAGACCCTGGCGGCCGACGCCCGCGCCGCGGCCTTCCAGCCGACCGTGGAAGGGGAGTAGCCGGCTTTGCGACCCTGGCGCGTGGCGCCCGCCGCCGCCCTGGTGACGGCGCTGCTGGTCCTGGCACCGGCCTGGGCCGGGGGGATCGCGGCGATCGAGGGGGAGGCGGTTGCCCTCGGGGCCATCGCCCAGACCGGCGTGCCGCCGGACGGCTCCGCCCTTACCCTGCGGAACGCGCAAGCCCGGCTTTCGGCCCTGGTGATCGCGGCGATCGCCGAACGGCCGGACCAGCGCCGCGCGATCCTCGGCGCGGCCCAGGCCGCGGCCCCCGGTCTGGCCGCCGCCGTCGTCGCCGATGCCGCGACGGCCTTCCCCGGGTTCGCCGCCGAGTTCGCCGACCTGGATGCGCCGGCCGAACCGCTGAAAACCGCCGCGGCGACGAAGCCGGCCCGCGCGAACCGCGCGCCCGGATCGGAGAACGCGGCCGACCCGCTCGAGGATATCAACCGGGTGACCTTCGCCCTCAACGACGCCGTCGATACCCTGGTCCTGCGCCCGATCGCCGCGGTCTACGGCTACGTCGTGCCGCTGCCGATCAAGACGGCGGTCGCGAACTTCTATCACAACCTGAAGACCCCAGTGGTCATGGCGAACGATCTGCTGCAGGGCCGGGTGGTGAGCGATGGCGCCGCGACCACGCTCGCGCGCTTCGGGATCAACTCGACCATCGGCATCGCCGGGTTCATCGACCTGGCGACCAGCTTCGGCATCCCGGGCCACGACAACGATTTCGGCCAGACGCTCTTCCGCTACGGCGCCGGGCCCGGCGTGTACCTGGTCCTGCCCCTGTTCGGCCCGAGCAACGCCCGCGACGCCACCGGCACCGTGATCGATAGCTTCTTCGACCCGCTCGGCTATGTCTTGCCGCAGGCGGCGCGCCTCGGGCTCCTCGGCGGCAAAGCCGTCTCGAAGCGCGAGGCGGTGGACGAGCTTCTCGACCAGTTGCGGCAGGGGTCCTTGGACTACTACACGGCGATGCGCGGCGCCTTCCAGCAGCGCCGGGTCCAGGAATTGGGCGTCGAAACCCCCGCCTCGGCCGCGGGCGCCACCGACCCGTTCGCCGAGTTCGAATAGCCCCGCAAGCGCCATCGCCTATAGACTTCCCGCACCAACTCCTAGGGAGATCACCCCCATGCGCGATGGCGCGGACGGACTTTCGGGGTTCATCGATGCCGAGACCCTAGCTGGGCTCGAACGCCCCACCGGGTCGGCGCGCGGGCTGCCCGCGAGGCTTTACGTCGACCCCGCCTTTTTCCGACTGGAGACCGAGCGGCTGTTCGCCCGGACGTGGATGTGCGCCGGCTACGCCCACGAGATTCCCGAACCCGGCGACGCGCTGCCCACCCTAGTCGCGGGCGCGCCGATCTTCTTCGTCCGCGGCCGGGACCGCACGATCTGCGCGTTTCACAACGTCTGTCCCCATCGTGGCAATCTGGTCGTTCACGGGCCACAACAGGCGGCCGCTGCCCTGCGCTGCCGCTACCACGGCTGGACCTTCGACCTTGCGGGCGCCCTCACGATCACACCGCATTGGGGCGGTTACGGCGAAACCCGGGCCGCGGGGTTCGATCGCGCCTGCCATGGCCTGGCCCCGGTTCGCATGGCGCAGTGGCACGATTGGCTGTTCGTCAACCTGTCGGGAACCGCGCCCCCGTTCGCGGACGTGCTGCGGCCGTTCGCCGATCGGACCGCCGAATATGCCCTGGATGACCTGGTTCATGGCCACAGCGCGCCGTTCGCGATCGCGGCCAACTGGAAGCTCGTCGAGGAGAACTTCCTGGAGGTTCTGCATCTGCCGACGATCCATCCCGCCTTGAACGCCGCAGCCCCCTTCCAGAACCACGCGATGGTGAGCGACGGGGCCTTGCTGGCGACGATCATCGACGTCGGTCTGCCGGCCCAATGGGACGAGGTGGCCCTGCCCCGCTTCCCCGGGCTCGCCCCGGACAACCGCACGGCGAAGAACCTGGCGCTGTTCCCCAACTTCAAGCTGATCATCGGACCCGACCACTGCGTCAGCATGGTCGAGTTTCCCGAAGGCGTCGGGCTCACACGCCAGCGCTGGGATTTCTACTTCCTGGGAAAAGACTCCCTCACGCTGCGCTACACCGGCACGCGCCAGGCGATCATCGACTTCTTCGTCGGCACGAACCAGGAGGACGTCGGCGTGCTGGAGGACATGCAGCGCGCCCGGACCTCGCCCGCCGCCAGGGGCAACGTCTTCTCCGGGGTGTGGGAGACGGTCGTCCACGACTTCCAGAGGCACGTCGTCGCCGGTTTGCGCTGACGTGGCCGGCGTGCCGCCGTCATTCGCCAGCCTCTTCGTCCCCAAGCTCGTCACCATTCTGCGGCGGGGATACGGAGCAGCCGAGCTGCGGCGCGACCTGATCGCTGGGCTGACGGTCGCGATCGTCGCCCTGCCGCTCGCCATGGCGCTTGCCATTGCCTCGGGCACGACCCCAGAGCGTGGCTTGTTCACGGCGATCATCGCCGGCTTCCTGATCTCGGCGCTCGGCGGCAGCCGCTACCAGATCGGCGGTCCGACCGGGGCCTTCGTCGTGGTTGTCTTCAACATCATAGAACGGCAGGGCTACGACGGCCTGGTCCTGGCCACCCTGATGGCGGGCGCGATGCTGATCGCGTTCGGCCTCGCCCGCTTCGGCACGGTCATCAAGTACATGCCCTACCCGGTGGTGACCGGTTTCACGGCGGGTATCGCGGTCATCATCTTCACCACCCAGGTCCAGGAGTTCCTCGGCTTGGCGATCGAGAACGTGCCGGCCGACGTGCCGGGCAAGTGGCTGGCCTATGTCCAGAACCTGGATACGATCGATGGCGCCACCCTGGCCGTGGCCGGCGGCGCGCTGGCGCTCATCCTGGCGCTGCGACGCTATCGACCGACCTGGCCGGGGATGCTGATCGCCGTCGTGGCCGCGAGCATCGCGGCCTACGCGGTCGGCCTGGACGTGCCGACCATCGGCTCGCGGTTCGGCGGCATCCCCGATGCGTTTCCCTCCCCCTCGCTGCCAACCGTGTCGCTCGACCGCCTGATCGACCTGGCGCCCGACGCCTTCACCATCGCGTTCCTAGCCGGGATCGAGTCGCTGCTTTCCGCCATGGTCGCCGATGGCATGACCGGGGCACGGCACCGCTCCAACTGCGAGTTGGTGGCGCAAGGGATCGCCAACATCGCCTCGGTAGTCATGGGGGGCATCCCGGCGACCGGCGCGATCGCGCGCACCGCCACCAACGTGCGCGCCGGCGGCCACGGACCGGTCGCCGGCATGGCCCACGCCATCTTCCTGCTGCTGTTCATGCTGTTTCTGGCCCCCTTGGCCAACTGGGTGCCGCTCGCGAGCCTCGCGGCCGTGCTCGTCGTCGTCGCCTGGAACATGAGCGAGATCGACCGCTTTCGCTATCTGATGAGCGCACCGCCGGGGGATCGGCTGGTGCTGCTCGTGACCTTCGCCCTCACCGTGCTGGTGGACCTTACGGTCGCCATCCAGATGGGCATCGTCCTGGCGGCACTTCTGTTCATGCAGCGGATGGCGCAGGTGACCGAGGTGCGGTTCGGCGAATCGATCCTCGACGAGGACCATGCCGACCGCGTGGACACGGGCGGCGAAGGCGCCATCAACCGGCGGACCCTGCCCGAGGGTGTCAAGGTGTTCCAGATCAACGGCCCCTTCTTCTTCGGGGTGACGAGCGCGCTGAACGATGTCTTGGACCGCATCGAACGGCCGCCCAAGGTGTTCATCCTGCACATGCGAAGCGTGCCGCTGGTGGATGCCTCGGGGGCGCACGCGCTGGGAGAGTTCATCCGCAAGTGCCGTGGCCGGGGCACCGAGGTGGTCCTGACCGGCGTGCAGGACCAGCCCCGGCGCATCATCGCGCGCATGGGGCTCGACCGACTGATCGGCGAAGGCCACATGGTGCCAAACCTGGAAAAGGCGATCCTGCTTGCCCGCGGGCTCAACCCGGCGGCGACCCCCTGAAAAACGCCACGCCCTCCCCGAAGGACCGGGGAGGGCGTGCGACGTGAGGCCCGCCAAGGGGATGGCTAATCGGGCCTCAGGCGTCGTTGGTCGCGGACGCCTCAGGCGTCGTTGGTCGCGGACGCCTCAGGCGTCGTTGGTCGCGGACGCCTCAGGCGTCGTTGGTCGCGGACGCCTCAGGCGTCGTTGGTCGCG
>SHVY01000032.1 GCA_009694045.1 Alphaproteobacteria bacterium
CTAAGGAAGCGTTAAGTTTCCCTGTGACGGGCGTCACGGCGGCGGCGGGCGCCGGAATCCGGTGCTGCGGCGGCGGCCTTGGGCGCGGGCAGGGCGACCCGGCGGGTGAGGTTCGGGTAGGCCGCGGTCTTGTGCGGGATCGCCATGGCGTTGACGAAGTGTTCCTGGAACCGGGGCTCGATCGCGGTCTCGACCTTCTCGATGCGGCGGACCACCTCCTCGATCTCGCGCCGCGCCTGCTTGTTGAGGAGGGCGATGCGGGCGCCGGTGCCGGCGGCGTTGCCGGCGGCCGAGACCTTCGCCAGGTCGCAGTCCGGGATCATGCCGAGCACCATGGCGTACATCACGTCGATGTGGCTGCCGAACGCCCCGGCGAGGACGATCCGGTCCACGGTGTCGACGCCCAGTTGGTCCATGAGGAGCCGCGCCCCGGCGTAGAGGGCCGCCTTGGCGAGTTGGATCTGGCGCACGTCGGTCTGGCTGATGACGAGCCTGGGCTCGCCGTCGTGCAGCAGATAGGAGAACGTGCGGCCTTCGGCGAAGACCCGCGGGCTCTGGGCGGCCATGGCGCCGTCGATCACCCCGTCCTGGGTGATGATCCCGGCAAGGTACATCTCGGCGATGGCTTCGATGATGCCGGATCCGCAGACGCCGGTGACCTGGCCGGTGAACCCCGGCTCGTCGGACCAGACGTCGCAGCCGATGATCTTGTAGCGCGCATCGAGGGTGGCGCGATCGATCCGCAGGCGTTCGATGGCCCCGGGCGCCGCGCGCTGGCCGCAGGAGATCTGGGCGCCTTCGAAGGCGGGACCGGTGGGCGAGGAACAGGCGAGCAGGCGGCGCTTGTCGCCCAGCACGATCTCGGCGTTGGTGCCGACGTCCACCACCAGCATGAGCTCGTCGGAGCGGTGGGGCGATTCGGACAGCACCACGCCGGCGCAATCGGCACCGACATGGCCGGCGATGCAGGGCAGCAGATAGGCGCGGGTATCGCGGTTGAGGGCTAGACCCAGCTCGCTCGCCCACAAATCGATCGCGCCGTCGGTGGCGAGGGGGAAGGGCGCGCCGCCGAGCGGCGTCGGGTCGATGCCGAGCACCAGGTGGTGCATGATCGGGTTGCCGACCAGGACCACCTCGAGAATGTCGCGGAGGTCGACCTTCGCCTCCCGGGCGGTTTCCTCGGCGAGGTGCTGGATCGCATCGCGAACCACGCGGGTCAGCTCGACCTCGCCGCCGGGGTTCATCATCACATAGGAAACCCGGCTCATCAGATCCTCGCCGAAGCGGATCTGCGGGTTCATGGCACCGGCGGCGGCCACCACCTCGCCGGTCGCAAGGTTGCAAAGATGGGCGGCGATGGTGGTGGAACCGATATCGACCGCGAGGCCGAACAGGCTGTCGTGGAAGCCCGGCTCGACGTGCAGCAGGCGGCTGCCGTCGCGCACGGCGGCGGTGACCTTGTACGCGCCCGCCGTCAGGGCGGCGTGCAGACCCTGGAGCACCTGCAGATCGGCGGACAGGGCGCCGAGACCCCATTCCTTGGTGAGCGCCCGCTGCAGGCGCTGCAGATGGCCCGTCGGGTCGTGCATGTCGGGCTGGTCGACCTCGACATAATGCAGGGTGACGATGGGATCGAGCTCGATCGCCCGGGCTTCGGCGCGCTTCCGCACCACCTGCTTGTGCACCTGGGAATCGGCGGGCACATCGATGACGACGTCGCCCAGCACGGTCGCCTGGCACGATAGACGACGGCCGGGCGCGACCGCGCGCTGGGACGCCAGTTGCACCTCGGCGGCACTCGTGCTCCCGACGTGGTCGAGGCGCGAGACGATGCCGTGCTTGGCGAACTCGCCCTCGCTGACGACGATCTGGCAACGGCCGCAGATCGCGCGGCCGCCGCAGACCGAATCGATATCGACGCCGAGCTGTCGCGCGGCGGTCAGCAGGGGCGTGCCGAGTGGAAACCGGCCGCGCCGCCCGCTGGGCGTGAAGACGACGAGCGGGTTGTCAGCCACGCGTTCGCCTGCCATCCCGGCGCCGGCCGCCGCCGCCAACCTCGACCCCGCCATGGCTCTGGGCGGCGAAGCGATCGCCGGAGAACTTGCGGATCCAGCGGGCGCAGTTGGCGTCGTGGCCGAGCAGGACATCGGCGCCCATCACGGCCGCCATGATCTCGGGTTCCAGGGGGTTGGTAATCGCCGAGGTCATGCCGTTCGCCTGAGCCATGGTGAGAAAGGCGGCGTTGAGGGCCTTGCGATGGGGCAGGCCGAAGCTGATGTTCGAGGCGCCGCAACTGGTGTTGACCTTGAGCTCCTCGCGCAGGCGGCGGATCAGGCGAAAGGCCGCGTTGCCGGCCTCGCCGAGCGCGCCGATCGGCATGACCAGGGGATCGACCACCACGTCGGCGCGGGGAATCCCGTGATCCTCGGCACGCTCGACGATCTTCTTGGCCACGGCATAGCGCACGTCGGGGTCCTCGGAGATGCCGGTCTCGTCATTGGAGATCGCGATCACGGCGGCCCCGTACTTCTTGACGAGGGGCAGCACGACCTCGAGCCGCTCCTCCTCGCCGGTGACGGAGTTCACCAGGGCCTTGCCCCGGTAGACGGCGAGGCCCGCCTCCAACGCCGCGACGATCGAGGAGTCGATGGACAGCGGCACGTCCGTCAGGGACTGCACCAGCTTGATGCATTCGGCGAGGATCGCCGGCTCGTCGGCCAACGGGATGCCGGCGTTCACGTCCAGCATCTGGGCGCCGGCCTCGACCTGGGCCAGGGCATCGGACTGGACCCGGCTGTAGTCCCGCACGGCCATTTCCTCGGACAGCTTCTTGCGTCCGGTTGGATTGATGCGTTCGCCGATGATGACGAACGGTCGGTCGAAGCCGATGACGACCTCCCTGGTCGCGGAACTGACGACGGTATCGGTCATGAAGCAGCCCTTTTCGGTTGGGTTTCGGGGGCGGGTCGGGGCCCGCCGGATGGGATGCGCCGGTTCTCGAGCACGCCCGAGGCGACCGTAGCCGAGGCGCTTCCACAGAGGTGCCAGGGCGACGAACGCCGGCTCGAACGCCCCGTAGACCGCCTCGAGCAGGCGGGCGTTGCGGACGGACCAGAGGCGGGCGGCGAGCATGGCCTAAATCCCTCTCCCCTCGTGGGAGGGTGAGGGGGCGAGGGGACGAGTCGCGTTACGCGCTGTCGCGCTACCCCTCACCCCACCCTCTCCCGCAAGGGGAGAGGGGGAAAGAGGGAGTCGATACATGGGATCAGGGGTCATGGCGTCACGCGGCGGCCTTGGCGCTACGCACGGCGGCTTCGGCGGCGACGTCGGCGATGGCGGACGCCTTCTGTTGCGGGGCCATCAGATGGGCACCGGCGATGCCGGGAATCCCCGTGAAGGCGTGCAGGAGTTCGATGCAGATGCGGCGGCCCTCGGCCTTCTGATCGGCGGCAGCTTCCAGGCGGGCGATGGTCGCGTCCGGGATCGCGACGCCGAACAGATTGTCGCGCATCCAATGCGCCTGCTTGGCGGACAGCAGCGGACCGACGCCGACGATGAAGTGCGCCTTCTCGGTGATGCCGAGATCGCGCAGTCGGCCGAAATAGCGGCGGGCGATGCCTTCGTCGAAGACGAACTGGGTCTGGAAGAAATCGGCGCCGGCGGCGATCTTTGCCTCCAACCCCTTGGGCGAGAAGTCGGGCTTCGGATCCTGGGGCGCGTCGGCCGCGCCGATGAACAGGCGCGGCGCCGGCTGAACCTTGCGGCCCGAGGGGAAGACGCCCTCGTCGCGGAGCTGGCGCGCGGTCGACATCAGCGCGCGGCTGTCGATGTCATGGATCATCTTGGTCTCGGGTTGGTCGCCGTTCTTCACGTCGTCCCCGTGGAGACAAAGCAGGTTGGGGATGCCGAGAGCGGCCATGCCGATGAGATCGCCCTGAAGCGCCAGGCGATTGCGGTCGCGCACCGTGAACTGAAGCACCGGCTCGATGCCCGCTCGGGCCAGGAGGGCGGCGCAGGCGAAGGCCGACATGTGCGCCCGGGCGCCGGCACCGTCGGTGACGTTGACCGCATCCACCACGCCCTTCAGCATGCCGGCGCGATCGGTCGCGGATTCGGGCGAGGCGGCGTCGGGCGGGGTGATCTCGGCGGTCAGCACGAAGCGGCCGGCGAGAAGTGCCGCCTCCAGGCCTCCATCGGAGCGGGTACGCGCGTCAGGCATCGGGGTTCTCGCGTCCTCCATTGAGCACCATGCGGTGCAGGCGGTCGTCGTCGTACTCGGTCTCGAGCCGGGCCGCCATGGCCTTGGCCTCGGCCTCCAGGTCGTCGCCGCAAGGAATGGGATCGGCGCGGCGCCACTCGGCGAGGTAGGAGTCGGTGTCGCGCGCGCCCGAGCGCATCGCGGCCCGGTCGATCGCCTTCTCGAAGCGGACGTCCAGCACCACCTTCGCGGCCTGCCGACCGATCTTGGCGATCACCTGGGCGGGGATGTCACGCCACAGGACGACGGTCAGCTTTGCCATCAGACTTTTCCTTCGCGGCACGAGCCATGAAATCGGCGAGCGTTCCGTATCCGGCGGGCCGGAGCTGGAACGCGAGACCCAGGCGATCCGCCGCCGCTTGGGCCCGCTCGACGAGGGCCGGATCGCCGACCTGGGCGAGGTAGACCAGCCGGCGGTAGTTGCCGAAGTAGTCGTCGCGGAGCTGGGGGTAGCGGTCGAGCCCGAGACCCTGGATGATCAGCCGGTCGAAATGCTTCACCAGATAGTCGGTGAGGTAGAAGGTGCCCGGTTCCTCGTCGTGCAGGGCCGCGAAGGCCGAGGCACCGGCATAGAATTCGTAGCAGTGGGGGCCTTCGATCCGCTCGACCCCTTCCTCGGCAAGGACGGCGTCAAGCAGGCCGCCGGTGCCGCAATCGCCGTACAGCACGAAGATGCGTTCGAAGCGATCGCGATTCTCGCGGATCTTGGCGCGCACGGCGTCGGGAATCTTCTGCGGCGTGTTGTGCCAGTGGGCGGGCAGGCACTGGACCGCGAAATGAGTCCAGCCACCACGGCGGATCAGCTCGGTCACTTCCCAGGCCAGCGCCCCGCACGCGATCAGGAGGGTGGACGGGCGCCCGCCCATATGCGGGCTCTCAGGCGTTGGCGGGCGGCTGGTTCGACCGGCGCCGCTCGGCGATCAGGCGCTTGGCCGTTTCGACCGCGACTGCCGCATCGCGGCAATAGGCATCGGCTCCGACGGCGTCGGCGAACGCCTCGTTCAGCGGCGCACCGCCGACCAGCACGATGTAGTCTTCACGCATGCCCTTCTGCTTCAGGGTGTCGATCACGACCTTCATGTACGGCATCGTCGTGGTGAGCAGGGCGGACATGCCCAGAATGTCCGGCTGGTGCTCCTCGAGCGCCGCGAAATACTTATCGACGTCGTTGTTGATGCCGATGTTGATGACCTCGAAACCGGCGCCCTCCAACATCATCGCCACCAGATTCTTGCCGATGTCGTGAATGTCGCCCTTGACGGTGCCGATCACCACCTTGCCCACGCGCGGGGCGCCGGTTTCGATCAGCAGGGGACGGAGAATCGCCATGCCCGCCTTCATCGAGTTGGCGGCCAGCAACACCTCGGGCACGAACAGGATGCCGTCGCGGAAGTCGATGCCGACGATCCGCATGCCCTCGACCAAGCCCTCGGTCAGGGTGCGATAGGGCGACCAGCCGCGACCGAGGAAGATGTTGGTGGCTTCGACCACCTCTTCGGCGAGACCATCGTAGAGGTCTTCGTGGACCTGCTGCACGAGGTCTTCGTCGCTCAGCGCGTTGAGGTCGAGGTCGTTGTTCTCAGCCATGGCGGAGGTTCCGGGGCGCGAGGGTTCAGATGACGATGCGACGACAAGGGAGTCTGGCTTTCCCGGGGGGAGTAGCTAGCATATTCGCGACAGCGAGTTGACTGAAATCGACGCGGTGGGTTACGCCGCCGAACTGGCCGCCTGGCGCCGGTCCGGCGTGGGTTCAGGGCGACGTCGGGCTCGAAGCGCTTCAGCCGACAGGGTCCCGTCCCCACCGGATTTCCCAGTCGGTGAAGCCAGCCGGCAAGGGCTTGAGGTGGCGGCCCATCCCCGCCATCGCCTCGCGGCGACCGAGCGTCGGTATGATGATCCGGTTGTTCATGATAATCGTCCCCATAGTGGCTCGAAGGCGACCTTCTTGCCGACTATTTTGCCAGGATCGTGATGGCGTACAATCGGCTGGGCGAAGGAGACGGAGGCATGACGGGCAAGGTGATCATGGTGATGGTGGATGCCGTCGGTTTCGCGGCGGCGGTGGCCTGCTTCGGCACCCTGGAGGGCCTGGTGGAGGGTCGCAAGGCCCGCCGCTGGCGCATGCGGACCGTGCTGCCGTCGCTGTCGGCGCCGGTCTACGAAACCTTGCACACCGGGACGGAGCCCCATGTGCACGGCATCCGCTCGAACGACCGCGTGCCGTTGTCCAAGGGGCCGCACGTGTTCGGGGTCGCCAGGGCGGCCGGCAAGACGACGGGGGCGGTCGCCGAATGCTTCTACTCGATGCTCTACAACGCTTCGCCCTGGGACCCGGTGCGCGACATGGAGGTGGACGACCCGAGCCTCGACATCCAGCACGGCCGGTTCTACACCGACCATGGGCATACCAAGTTCAACCTACACCTGCCGGCCGAGGCGGACATCATGGCGCGGACCACACTGATGATCCGCCGCCACGCCCCCGACTACATCCTGGTTCACACCTTCGGGCCGGACGCGGTCGGCCACGTCCACGGCGGCGAGTCCACGGAGTACCGCCACGAGATCTGGGCGGTGGACAACGCGCTGGCCGACGCCGTGCCGGTTTGGCGCGAGGCCGGTTATCGGGTGCTGTTCACCTCCGACCACGGGATGACGGCGGATGGTCGCCACGGCGGCACGACCGACGTGGAGCGCATGGTGCCGTTCTATGATATCGGCCATCCCGACGGCGGGGTGGCGGACGGAGTCGCCTCGCAGCTAGCCGTGGCGCCGACCATTCTCAAGCTGATGGGCCTGAAGGCTCCGCCCGAGATGAAGGAGCCGGCATTGGTGTAGGGTCAGGGGCTGTCGTGCGCCGGCGATGAAAAAAAGTCGAGCGTGGGTATGGTCGCGAGATGCCGAGAAGAAAATCAAAGCAGACACTTAAAATAGGGACGATCCTCGTACTCATGGGATTGGCGCCTCCGTCGGCGATGCGGGAGGGGCCGTCGACGTGACGATCCAGGGGCGGGTTCCCGGCGGGGTGAAAGTGCACTAAGGTCGATCGCGTCGATCCAGGGAGTCCGGCCATGGCCATGATTCAGCAACGGCGCGGGCGCGAGGCCCGGCGGGCGGAGCGTCTGCACGCGCCCATCGTGCAGAAACGCTACATCACCCGCGAGATCCCCGTTTACGAGCTGCTCGACGAGGCGGGGCTGGAGGTCATTCACCAGGCCTCGATGACCGTGCTGGAGGAGATCGGCATCGAATTCCGCGATGCCGAGGCGTTGGACCTGTGGCGGTCGGCGGGCGCCGACGTGCAGGGCCAGCGGGTGCGCATCCCGCGCGAGCTTTTGCTGGCGAAGCTTGCCACGCTGCCCGAGACGTTCACCCAGCACGCGCGCAATCCCGACCGCAATGTGGTGATCGGCGGGCGCAACACGGTGTTCGCCCCGACCTACGGCTCGCCATTCGTGCGCGATTTCGACAACCAGCGGCGCTACGGCACCATCGAGGACCTGCGCAACTTCATCAAGCTGGCGTACATGACGCCGATCATGCACCACTCGGGCGGGGTGATCTGCGAGCCGGTGGACGTGCCCGTGCCGAAACGGCACCTGGAGATCGTCTACAGCCACATCAAGTATTCGGATAAACCGTTCATGGGCATGGTGACCGCGGGCGAACGGGCCGAGGACACCGTCAAGCTGGCCCGCATCCTGTTCGGCGAAAGGTTCACGGACGAGAACTGCGTGCTCCTGTCGGTGGTCAATTGCAACTCGCCCCTGGTGTGGGACGGGACCATGCTGGCGGCGCTGAAGATCTATGCCCGCGCCAACCAGGCGGTGCTGGTGACGCCGTTCATCATGGCGGGCGCCATGAGCCCGGCCTCGACCGCGGGCGCGGTCGCCCAGCTCAACGCCGAGGTGCTGGCGGGCCTGGCCTTCACCCAGTTGGTGCGGGCGGGCGCGCCGATGGTCTACGGCTGTTTTGTCTCGACGGTCTCGATGCAATCGGGCGCGCCGATGATGGGAACGCCGGAGCCGGCGCAGATGATCTACCTCTCCACCCAGCTCGCGCGGAAGTACAAGGTGCCGGTGCGCGCCGGCGGGATGCTGTGCGGGTCCAAGATCGCCGACGCGCAGGCGGCCTACGAATCCATGCAGACCATGCTGCCGACGGTCCTCGGCGGCACGAATTTCGTGCTGCACACGGCGGGCTGGCTGGAGGCGGGGCTCGCCGCCGGCTACGGCAAATTCATCCTCGACGCCGACCAGGCGGGGATGCTGCAGCAGTTCTGCAAGGGCGTGGACCTGTCGGACGAGGGGATCGCCATGGATGCGCTGCGCGAGGTCGGGCCCGGTGGCCACTACCTCGGCTGCGCCCATACCCGGCGCAACTACACGACGGCGTTCTATCTGCCAGCCACCGCCGACAACAACAGCTTCGAGCAATGGCTGGCGGAGGGCGAGAAGGACGCCAACACCCGCGCCATGGCGACGGCGAAGAAGATGCTGCTGGAGTACCAGGCGCCGCCGATCGATCCCGGCGTCGACGAAGCGCTCTTGGATTTCATCGCCCGGCGCAAGGCGGAACTGCCGGACGGCGTCACCTAGCCGATGGCGGCTGATCTCGCGTTCCGGCACGGGCCGATGACCGCGCTGTTTCCGCCCGCGGGCGGAGACGAGGGTCGCTGGCGCCTGACCGAGGCCGAGGTCGCCCACTACGACGAGCAGGGGTACGTGGCGGGGCGGCGGGTGCTGGACGACGATCAGGTCGAACGCTTGCGGGCCGACGTTGACGCGTTCTTCGCGCCGGATCACGAGGGGCGCGAGCTGTGGTACGAGTACCGGGGCAACGCGTCGACCGAGCCCGGCAAGCGGCTGCTGCACGCGACCGGGGCCTGGCGCCTGCGCTCCTCGTTTCATGACTTGCCGTGGCACCTGGGCGTGACGGTGCCGTTGCGCCAGCTCCTGGGTGGGCCGATCCGGCTGCTGCACGACCAACTGTTCTGCAAGCCGGCGCGCGAGGGTGGCATCGTCGCCTGGCACCAGGACTATTCCTACTGGACCTATTCCCAGCCGATGGCGCACGCGACCTGCTGGATCGCGCTGGACGATACGGACGAGGGCAACGGCTGTCTCCACTACGTACCGGGCAGCCACCGCTGGGGCCTCCTGCCCATCACCGGTTTGACCGAGGATCACGAGTCGATCAAAGCGGTGCTGTCGCCGGAGCGGAAGGCAGGGTTCCGCCCAGTGCCGATTCCGCTGCGCCGGGGCCACGCGGCGTTCCACCATCCCCTGATGGTGCACGGGTCCCACGCCAACGGGTCGGACCGGCCGCGACGCGCGACCGTCGTCAACGTGATGCGTGACGGGGCCCGCGCCGCGGTCGACGAGCCCGACGTCAACGGGGTGCCGGCGTGGCTCCTCGGCACGACCCACACGGTCCCGTTCTACGCGGTCTCGCCGAAACCGACGGGGCCGCTTCTCGGCGGCCGTTACTTCCCGCTGCTCTGATCCATCCGGTGGCCGTCTCCAGCCATCAGAAGGGCGTCGCCCTGTGCCTGCTCGCCGGCGCGCTGTGGAGCATCTCGGGCGTCCTGATCCGCACCATGGAGAACCCGGACGTCTGGCGGATCAGTTTCTACCGCTCGGGCACGCTGTTCCTGACGATGCTGACCCTCCTGCTGGTGCGCTATCGCGGCGACCTTTCGCGCGCCTTCCGGGGAGCGGGGCCGCGGACCCTTCTGGCCGCCTGTTTCGTGTCGGGTGCGAGCCTGTGCTTCATCGCCTCGCTGATGCTGACGACCGTGGCCAACTCCATGTTCATGCTGGCGGGCCAGCCGCTGGCGGCGGCGGCGCTCGCCTGGCTGGTGCTGCGCGAGCCGATGAACCGGTCGACCTGGATCGCGATGCTGGTCGCGGTCGCGGGTGTCGGCCTCATGGTCGCCGACGCGGTGGCGGCGGGGAACCTGCTCGGCAACATGCTCGCCATGATCAGCACGTTCTGGTTCGGCGCGTTCGTGGTCACCTTGCGGGCCACGCCGGCCATGGATTCTATGGCCATGCTGGCGGTGACCGGGTTCATCGTGATGGTGGCGGGGACGGCGGGTTTGTTGATCGGTGGCGGCGGGTTCGGCATCTCGCTCCATGACCTGATCCTCTGCGTCATCATGGGGACGGTGCAGATGACCCTGGGAACGACGGTGTTCACCATGGGCGCGCGGCTCCTGCCGGTGGCGCCGGTCACGGTGCTGGCGCTCTCCGAGGTCGTCCTTGGCCCCTTCTGGGTGTTCCTGGTCTACGGCGAGCAGCCGACCCTGTGGACCCTGGCCGGCGGTGGTCTCGTGCTTGCCGCCGTGACCGGCCTCGCCCTGGTCGCCGGCAACCGATCCCAGCCGGCGGCCCGTTGATCGGCGCGGCCGGTTCCGGGGAACGGTGAGCATCGCCCTGTCGCGGGAGGCGTCGCGCGGCGCCGGCCTGGTGCTGTTCGCCGGCTTGTGCTGGAGCCTCGGTGGCGTGCTGGTCCGCACGGTCGAGGCCGCGGGGATCTGGCAGATCAACTTCTACCGTTCGGGCTTCGTCGCCCTGGCCGTCGGCGCCCTGTTGCTGGGCCGGTACGGTTCCGGCACCCTTCGCGCCCTGCGCGACACCGGCAGGCTCGGACTGTTCTGCGGGGCGATGATGGCGGGGAGCAACCTCTGCTTCATCGCCGCGTTGGCGACCACGACGGTCGCCGACACGATGTTCACCATGGCGGTCCGGCCGTTGATCGCCGCCTTGCTGGGTTGGACGATTCTCGGCGAGCGGATCACTCGGGCGACGTGGATCGCCATCCTCATGGCTGGCCTCGGGCTTGCCATCATGATGGGCGGGGCGTCGGGAGCCGGCCGCCTGGTGGGGACGGCGATCGCCCTGCTCGGGTCCCTGTTCTTCGGCGGGTTCGTGATCGGGAACCGGGCGGGCAGGGGGATCGACCTGTTCCCCGCGGTCGCGCTGGGCGGTGTGATCGGGGCGCTGGCCTCGGCGGTGTTGGCCACGGGGGACCTGGAGATTGGAACCTTCGACCTCGGCATCTGCATGATCATGGGGATCGTCCAGGCGGCGTTGGGGCTCGCGGCTTTCGTCGCGGGCTCCCGGATCCTGCCAGCGGCCCCCTTGGTGGTGCTGTCGATGATCGAGATCCCGCTTGCCCCGCTGTGGGTCTTGCTTGCCTATGACGAAGTGCCGAGCGCGACGACGCTGGTTGGCGGGAGCGTGATCCTCGCGACCGTCGTCGGCCTGGCCCTGCTGACCGCGCGCGCGGGAAAGGAGGCAAAGGCTCAATGACGGCGTCGACGAAGCCCGGTCGCGAGGCCCTGCGTGGGGCCCTTCTCATCATCCTGGCCGGGGTGTGCTGGAGCTTCCAGGGCGTGTTGGTGCGCGAGATCGACCAGGCGACGGCGTGGCAGATCGTGTTCTACCGCTCCCTCTGGCTGGTCATCACCTTCGCCCTGTATCTGCTGGTCCGCTATCGCGCCCGGGTGATCGAGCGGGTCCGCTCGATCGGGTGGCTCGGGGTGATGGGCGGCTGCAGCCTGGGAGTGGGGTTCTGCGGTTTCATCTTCGCCATGACCCACACGACGATCGCCAATGCCTTGTTCTTCCTGGCGATCTCGCCGTTCGCCTCGGCCTTGCTGGCGCGGTTCACGATCGGCGAACGGATCGCGCCGATGACTTGGGTTGGGATGGCAATCGCCCTCGTCGGGGTCACGGTCATGGTGGCGGACGCGCTCGGCGCCGGCCGGCTCCTCGGCAACGTCGGGGCCCTGGTGGCGGTGATCGGCTTCTCGGGGTTCACCGTGAGCCTGCGGGCAGGGCGGCACGTCGACATGGTACCGTCCCTGTGCGTCGCCGGGCTGTTCGCCATGGCGGTCGGGGCAATCGTCGCTCCGACGCTCGCCGTCAGCGTTCACGACCACGCCATCGCGGGGATCATGGGCTCGGCGCAGATCGGACTCGGCATGCTGTTCTACACGTTGGGGTCGCGGCACGTGCCCGCCGGGCCATTGGCTCTGCTTTCCCTGACCGAAATCGTGCTCGGACCCATCCTGGTGTGGCGGATCGTCGGCGAGGTGCCGAGCGAGGGGACCCTGCTGGGCGGCGGGATCGTGTTCGTCGCCATCATCGCCCAGACCGCGCACGGGATGCGGTGGGGGTTCGGGGGTGGTGATTCGTATACAACGCCGCGGTCCGCGGGGTAATCTGCCGGCGGCGTCCGAGGGAGTAGACATGCGTACCATCACCGAGTTTCCGCACAAGGTGCGCGAAATCGAGAACCTGTGGATTCCTCTCGCGAACGGCGAGCGGATGGCGGCCCGGATGTGGCTGCCGGACGGCGCGGACGCGAAGCCCGTTCCCGCCATCATTAAATACATCCCCTACCGCAAGCGCGACTTCACGCGGCAGGGCGATGACATCATGTTCCGCTACTTCGCCGGGCACGGGTACGCCTGCGTACGGGTCGATATGCGCGGGTCGGGCGATTCCGATGGGCTGATCCAGGACGAGTACGCGCAGCAGGAGCTGGACGACGGCAAGGCGGCGATCGCCTGGATCGCCGCGCAACCCTGGTGCACCGGGAACGTCGGCATGATGGGATTGTCGTGGAGCGGATTCAACGCGCTGCAGGTCGCGGCCTTGAGGCCGCCGGCCCTGAAGGCGATCATCACCTGGTGCTCGACCGACGACCGCTACGCCGACGACATGCACATGATCGGCGGCTGCCGGCTGAACGACGACCTGGACTGGGGCACGTCGTATTTCAATCTCGTCCACATGCCGCCGGACCCGGAAATCGCCGGTCCAGGTTGGCGGCAGACCTGGCAGCGCCGGCTGGACAATGCCTTCTTTCCGCCGGCCCAGTGGATGCAGCACCAGCGGCGTGACGCCTTCTGGAAGCATGCCTCGGTGTGCGAGGACTTCGACGCGATCCAGTGCGCCGTCTTCACCTGCGGCGGTTGGACCGATGGCTACTCCAACGCGATCTTCCGCCTGCTCAAGAACCTCAAGGTGCCGCGCCTCGGGCTGGTGGGTCCCTGGGCGCACAACTATGGGCACATGGGCAATCCGGGGCCGGCCATAGGGTTCCTGCAGGAGGCCTTACGCTGGTGGGACCAGTGGCTCAAGGGCACGGACACCGGCATCATGAACGAGCCGATGCTGCGGGCCTACATGCAGGAGGGCGTGCCGCCGAAGGCCCTGTACGCGAGCTGCCCCGGGCGCTGGGTCGGCGAGCCCGTCTGGCCGTCGCCCAGGATCAAGCCGAAGACGTTGTTCCTCAACGAGCCCGGCACCCTGGATACGCGCGCGAAGACGGAGCGCAGGCGCGATCTGCTGTCGTTGCAGACGGTCGGTCTGGCGGCGGGGGAATGGTGCAGCTACGGCACGGGCGGGACCGGACCCCAGTTCCCTGGTGATCAGCGGGCGGACGACGGCGGCTCTCTCGTGTTTCAGACCGACGTGCTGACGAAACCGGTCGAGATTCTGGGGGCGCCGGTCGTGCACCTGGATCTGGCGGTCGATCGGCCGCTGGCGTTCGTGGCGGTGCGCCTGAACGACGTCTATCCCGATGGATCGGTATCGCGAGCGACGTATGGGGTCCTGAACCTGACCCATCGCGAGAGCCACGAACACCCGACTCCGCTGGTGCCGGGCAAGCGCTACAAGATCAGGGTGCAGCTCAACGACATCGGCTATTCCTTCGGGGTCGGGCACCGCGTGCGGGTATCGGTTTCGACCACCTATTGGCCGATGGTATGGCCGTCGCCGGAACCGGTGACCCTGAGTTTGTTCACGGGTGCCAGTCGGCTGGAGCTGCCGGTCCGGCCACGGCGGGCGGCGGATACGCGCATCCGCTTTCGCGAGGCCGAGGGTGGGCCGGCCATGGCCAAGACCCAGCTCGCGGACCCGTCCTTCGCCTACATCTGCAACCGCGATCCCGCGACGGGCCGGGTCGAGATCACGACGCTGGAGAGCGGCGGCCGCTGGCGGGTCGACGACACCGGCGTCGAGCTCTCGCGCGACCACGCCGAACGGCTTGCGATCGACGAACACGATCCCTTGGCCTGCGCCACGGAGGTCACCAAGTCCGCGTCGGTTAAGAGGGGCGACTGGGACGTGCGGGTCGAGGCGACGAGCAAGCTGAAGGCGACCCGGGACACTTGGCTGCTGTCCGGCGAGGTCAAGGTGTTCGAGCGCGGCCAACTGGTGTTCACCAAGACCTACGACAACCCAACCAAGCGGGACCTGGCTTAGGAGGGCGACTATGCGGATCGTCGACCGGCTGCCGGTCAAGGTGCGGGAGATCGAGAACGTCTGGATCCCGGTCGGCAACACCGGGCAGCGCATGGCGGCGCGCATCTGGATGCCGGAAGGGGCGGAGAAGCGTCCCCTGCCGGCGATCCTCACCTACCTGCCGTACCGCAAGCGCGATTCCACCCGCGCGGGCGACGATCCCATGCACCGCTACTTCGCCGGCCACGGCTACGTCTGCCTCAGGGTGGACATGCGCGGCTCGGGCGATGCCGACGGCCTGATGGACGACGAGTACGCGGCGCAAGAGCTGAACGACGGCAAGGAACTGATCCGGTGGATCGCGGCGCAGCCGTGGTGCAGCGGCAAGGTCGGCATGATCGGCAGCTCGTGGGGCGGGTTCAACGGGCTGCAAGTCGCCGCCCTGCGGCCGCCCGCCCTGGCCGCGATCATCACCAACTGCTCGACCGACGACCGCTATACCGACGACATGCACTACATGGGCGGCTGCCTGCTGAACGACACCATGGATTGGGGCTCGTCGTTCTTCACCCGTCTGCACCGGCCGCCGGACCCGGAAATCTCGGGCCCCGACTGGCGCAGGAAGTGGCAGGAGCGGCTGGATCAACTGGCACTTCCCCTGGCGACCTGGATTCGTCACCAGCGCCGCGACGCCTACTGGAAGCATGGCTCGGTCAACCAGGACTACGCGGCGATCCAGTGCCCGGTGTTCGCCACCGGCGGCTGGATGGACGGGTACTCCAACGCGATTCACCGGCTGCTCGCCAACCTCTCGGTGCCGCGCCTGGGGTTGATCGGCGCCTGGGCCCACAAGTACGGGCACCAGGGGCTGCCCCGCCCTGCCATGGGATACCTGCAGGAGTGCCTGCGCTGGTGGGACTACTGGCTTAAGGGCATCGAGACCGGGATCATGAAGGAGCCGATGCTGCGTGCCTACATGCAGGAGGCGGTGCCGCCCCAGGGCGACTACGCGGAATGCCCCGGCCGCTGGGTGGCTGAGCCTATTTGGCCTGCGCCGACGATCAAGCCGAAGCGGTTCTTTCTCAATCTCAGCGGCACCCTGGGCACGCGGGCGGGCAGGACGGTGGCGCTTGCCCACGTTTCGGAGCAGACGATCGGGCTGGCCGGCGGCGAGTGGTGCCCGCATGGGATCGGCGGCTACGGCCCGCAATACCCCACCGACCAGCGCGAGGATGACGTCCGCAGCCTGGTGTTCGAAACCGCGCCGTTGGATCGACCGGTCGAGATTCTAGGACAGCCGAAGGTCACGTTGGCGCTCACCGTCGATCGGCCGGTGGCGTATGTGGCGGTGCGATTGAACGACGTGTTCCCCGACGGCCGGGTCAGCCGCGCGACCTACGGTGTGCTGAACCTCACGCACCGCGAATCCCACGAGACGCCGAAGCCGATGCCCGTCGGTCGGCGCGTGACGGTGACCGTGCCCCTCAACGACATCGCTTACGGCTTCCGCGCGGGCCACCGGATCCGACTGGCGATCTCCACGACCTACTGGCCCATGGTCTGGCCGGCACCGGAGGTCGTGACCCTCAAACTCGCGACCGGGCTCAGCAGCCTGGAGCTGCCGGTGCGGCCGCGCCGGCCAAGCGACCGCAAGATCACGTTCAAGGCGCCGGAGCAGGGGCGACCGATGGCGAAGACCGTGGTGGAGCCACCGTCGTTCCACCGCATCATCGAACGCGACGTGGGCAAGGGAACCGTGACGGTTCGAGCCGAGGAGAACGACGGCAGCGCCATCATCGCCGACACCGGGGTGGAGATCGGGCGCTGGGTGAAGGAGACCCTCCGCATCACCGAGGGCGATCCCGCGAGCGCCGAAACCGAGATGGGCAGCATCTTCACCTACGGGAAGGGTGCCTGGCGCACCAAGGTTCACGGCCGCTGTCGGCTCACGGCGACCAAGGATACCTGGCTGTTGTCCGCCGACCTCGACGCCTGGGAGGGCGAGACGAAGATCTTCAGCCGGCACCTGGACGTGCCGATCAAGCGGGATCTCGTCTAGATCAGCGCCGCTGGTACTGCGCCTTGCCGAACAGGACCTCGCGGGCCTTCTTGTCCATCGGGCCTTCGCGGCGGCGGTCGGCCAGGACCTTGATGCCGCGCTGCACGGCGGGGCGCGCCTCGATCGCCTCGAACCAGCGCTTGACGTTGGGGAAGTTGGCGAGCTTCTGGCCCTGGCCTTCCCAGGACCGGGTCCACGGCCAGCACGCCATGTCGGCAATCGAATAGTCGCCGGCGAGGAACGCGGCCTCGCCGAGGCGCCGATCCATCACGCCATAGATGCGCGCGGCTTCGTTGGTGTAGCGATCGACGGCGTAGGCGATCTTCTCCGGCGCATAGTTGCGGAAGTGATGGGTCTGGCCGAACATCGGCCCGACCGAACCCATCTGGAACATCAGCCACTGGATGACGGTGTAACGGCCGGCCGTGTCCGTTGGCATGAATTGGCCGGTCTTCTCGGCCAGGTACATCAGGATCGCGCCGGATTCGAACAGCGGGTAGGGCTTGCCGCCGGGACCGTCGCGATCGACGATCGCCGGCATCTTGTTGTTCGGGCTGATGCGCAGGAAGTCGGGCGTGAACTGATCGCCGCGCCCGATGTCGATCGGGATGACGGTATAGGGCAGTCCCGTCTCCTCCAGCATGATGTGGACTTTGTGTCCGTTCGGCGTGGGCCACGTGTACAGGTCGATCATGGGAGAGCTCCTCGCTTGCTCCGGTTGGCTAGGGTCTCGTGGCGGACGATGTAGAGGCCGCTGGCGATCACGACCGCCGCGCCGCACAGGACAGCGACGGTCGGGAAGTGGCCGAAAAATACCAAGCCGCAGATGGTCGCCCACACGAGATGGAGGTAGTCGAACGGCGCCGTGACCGACACGGGGGCGAAGCGGTAGGCCTGGGTCATGAGGAACTGGGCCACCCCGCCGGTCAGGCCGGTGACCGCCATGATGGCCACGTCGATCGGGTCTGGCGGCACCCAGACGAAGGGCTGGGCCGCGCCACTGAACAGCAGGAACGCCACGAGGGTATAACAGACGACGACGGCGCTCTTTTCTCTGCCGCTCAGGTAGCGGACGATGATCGCCGACACCGAATAGAAGAACGCGGCGGCGAGGGCGAAGGCCGCGGCGATCTGGAACGTCCCGTCGCCCGGATGGACGATGAAGAGAACGCCCAGGAACCCGACGATCACCGCGCCCCAGCGATGCAGTCCTACTCGCTCCTTGAGGATCGGCACGGACAGGGCGGTGAGGATCAGGGGCGCCGCGAAGGAGATTGCCGAGGCATCGGCCAGGGGCATCTTCGAGATCGCGTAGAAGTACGAGGAGAACGCGGCGAACCCGATGCAGCCCCGCACCATGAGGTAGGGGGCGCTGCGGGTGATGAGGAGCCGCGGCCCGCCCGCCCGCATGAGGAAGATGGCCGCCGGGATGAACGCGAACCAGGTGCGGATGAACACCAGCTGGAAGATGCTGTAGTCGGCCGCGAGGAACTTGAAGACGACTTCCTGGCTGGAAAAGATCAGGGTCGCCCCGAGCGAGCAGGCGATGCCCTTGAGCGGTTCATTGAGCCGCACCGCAACCCGCGCGGAGGTCATCGACCCCGCTTCTCAAGGATCGCGCGGAGCCGATCGTTCATGATGCCCCGGCCCATGGCCCGCTGCCACAGGGACACGTCGCCGGCCGAGTTGAGTTCGACGAACACCGGGCCGTGGGGCGTCACCGCGATATCCCATGCCTGGTACGGCAGCAGGGGAAACGCGAGGGCGGCCCGCCGTACCAGCCCGATCAGATCGTGCCACCGGGGAATCGCGAAGCCAATCAGACGGGCGCCGGTATCGGGGTGGGTCTCGAATTCACGTTCGTCGGGACCGGAGCCGCCGACCACGCGGGTCACGACTCCCGTGTCGGGATCCAAGGCGCCGAGCAGATTGCCGCTGAGGTGGAAGTTATCGGCCATGTTGGCGCCGCAAGTGATCTTCCACAGCACGCCGAGAATGGTCGGCGTGTTGTCCTCGCGCAGGACGTAGACGCGAATGGTGCCAAGCCGATCGCCACACACCGCCACCATGTCGGGGTGCGGTTGCAGGTGATCCATGAAGATGTAGCCGCGCGGCAGGAAGCTCATGATGCTGTCGATCAGCGTACCGATGGGGATGCGGCGACCGCCGGTGAGCAGGAGGTGGGATCCTTCGCGCCCCTGGAGCGAGGCGACGCCGAGAGCGTTGGACTTGCCGAGCGGCTTGCCGAACATCGGAAATGTCGCGTGACTCTGCAGATAGGCTTCGATCTCGGTTCGATCGTGCAGCGTCGGCACGTCACCGAAGGTGCGGAAAGCGTGGATCAAGGCCCGCGTGGCAGGCGTGGGGAAGCCAAGCCCCTTGAGGTAACCGTAGGTCACCAACTTGTCGTCGCCGAGGATGCCGGCCCGCATGCTGTTGAGCGCGAGCACGATCCGGCGCCGTCCGCGGTGGCCGATGAAAAGGCGACACTCGGCCTCGGTGCGGCGGTCGCGGTCGTACAGGTGGTAGTAGTAGTACTCCAGCGGCGTGACCCGACCGGTCGCACGGGCATAGCGGACGATCCCGGCGATCTGACCGAAGTACCCTTGGATTCCCGATCGGCGGACCTCGGCGACCCAGCGCGCGACCGACGGGGCCGTGGCCGGCATCGGCAGGCTGGTCATGATCAGGCTTTTCGGCTGACTCACGCACGCTCCCCCGGGGACGGGCCGAGAGTGTCGGTCGCGGCCGCCACGAACGTCAAGCGCAAGGCGGCGGCGACTCTTGCGAAATAATGGACAGGCCACGACCGCTCCATCACAATCGGCCTAATCACCACGGCCCGTGCAAGGGCCGGGGCGCGGCAAGGCGCGCAAAGTTAGGGGGGGGGTGCGGATCGTGACAGCGTTCATCCTCAAGCGGCTGGGCTTCATGGCGTTGACCATGCTGGTCTCGTCATTCCTGGTCTTCGCCGTGAACGAGTTTTCGCCGGGCAACGTCGCCAGCAAGACGTTGGGACCCTACGCAAGCGCCGCGCAGAAGCAGATCCTGTTCGAGAAGCTGCAGCTCGACGACCCGCTTCTGGTCCGCTACGTGCGCTGGGTGGCGGTGCTGTCGGGCGTCATCGAGGATCCCCTCGGGGATCCGGAACTGAACCTGGGTTTCAATGATTCGCGGGGCCACCAGTACTTCGGCAACCTGGGCTACTCGACCCTCTACAAGGAGCCGGTCAACGACATCATCTGGAATCGTCTGGGGAACACCCTGCTGCTGGCATCCCTCGCATTCGCCATCATCCTGCCGCTCTCGATGCTGTTCGGCGTGCTGTCGGGCATGCGCGAAGGCAGCCCGTTGGACCGGGGGCTCTCGATCACCGGGATCACCCTCACGTCGATCCCCGAGTTTGCATCGGGCGTCATGCTTGTCGCCGTGTTCGTCGTTTGGCTCGAATGGCTCCCCGGAACGACGCCGCTTCTCGATCTGCCGGAATGGAGTATCGCCGAGCAGCTCGTGCTGCCGGTCCTCGTGTTGGTGCTCTACGACTTCGGGTATGTCGCGCGCATGATCCGGGGCTCGATGGTCGAGGTGATGACGAAGCCCTACATCCGCACGGCGATCCTGAAGGGGCTCCCCTATCGCCGGGTGATTCTCAAGCATGCGTTGCGCAACGCGATGATCGCGCCGTTCACCGTGATCCTCCTGCAGATCAACTTCCTGATCACCGGCGTGGTGGTGACCGAGGTGGTGTTCGCCTATCCCGGGTTCGGCCGCATGCTGCTGGATGCGGCCTTGTTCGGTGACATCACGACGGTCGAAGCGGCGACCATCGTCGCCCTGTTCATCGCCGTGACGACGCAACTCGTGGGCGATATCGGGTACATGTACTTGAACCCCCGCATCCGGTTCACCTGAGGCGATACAGCATGGCGGATCAGATGACGCTTCAAGGTCAGACCGAAGCCAAGGTCCAGGAGGCGCGGCCGAGCTTCGTTCGCCGTTGGCTCGCGACGATCGGGCTCCTGCGCGAATCCAAGGTGGCGATCATCGGAGTATCCCTGGTTCTGTTCTGGGTCCTGGCCGCCCTGTTCGCACCCGTCGTGGCACGTTACGACCCCAATGCCCAGGATTTCGCCGCGCTCGCCGACCCGCTGCCGCTCGGCGACGCGCATCTGCTGGGGACCGACCATCTTGGCCGTGACATGCTGTCGCGCCTGGTGTGGGGCGCGCGCACGGTCCTGACCGTCGCGCCGATCGCGGTGTTCGTGGCTTACGTGTTCGGCTGCGCCATCGGGATGCTGGCAGGGTACTATCGCGGCTGGGTGGACACGCTCATCAGTCGTGTGTCGGATATCATCCTCTCGTTTCCCGTCCTCATCCTCTACATCATCCTGATCACGACGGTCGGGCCGTCCGCGTTCAACATCGTGGTCGCGGTGACGCTCGCTTTCGCCCCCGGCATCGGCCGCATCGTACGCGGCCTGGCGCTCGAACTCAGGACGAACGAGTACGTGGCGGCGGCGCAGATCCGTGGTGAAACGGGCTTCTACATCATGCTGATCGAGCTCTTGCCCAATGCCCGGGGCCCGCTGATCGTCGATGCCTGCCTGCGGCTCGGCTACACCATCATCACCATCGGGGTGCTTGGCTTTCTCGGACTCGGTCTGCCACCGCCCGATCCGGATTGGGGCGGCATGGTGCGCGAGACGACGACGCTGATGACGATCTTTCCTCATATGGCAGTGATGCCGTCGGTGGCGCTGTGCAGCTTGGTCATCGGGTTCAACCTCTTGGCGGACGGGCTCCGCGAAATCTCGTTGAGGGACTGATGGCTCAGGGCAATGGCGTGGCGACCACCGGGGCCGGCGACGCGCCAGTCCTGCAGATCGAGAACCTGGGAATTTCCTACTTCATCCGGGCCGGCGAGATTCCCGCGGTGCCCAACTTTTCCCTGACGGTGCGGCGTGGGGAGAGTTACGGGTTGGTCGGCGAATCCGGCTGCGGCAAATCGACCGTCGCCATGGCGATCATGCGCTACCTCGGCACCGCGGGGCGGATCGTTCGCGGCCGCATCCTGTTCGAAGGCCGCGATATGACGACGCTGAGCGAGGACGAGCTGCGCAAGATCCGCGGCTCGCGCATCGCCATGGTGTACCAGGAGCCGTTCAGCGCCCTCAATCCATGCATGACCGTTGGCCGGCAGCTCATGGAAGTCCCGATGGTCCATGAGGGGGTCAACGACGCCGAGGCCTACGAGCGGTCGCTCAAGATTCTCCGCGACGTCAACATGCCCGATCCCGGTACGGTCATGAGCCGCTACCCCCACCAGATCTCGGGCGGCCAGCAGCAGCGCGTCGTCATCGGCATGGCGATGTTGACCAATCCCTCGCTCCTGCTCCTGGACGAGCCGACGACGGCGCTGGACGTGACCATCGAGGCGGCGGTGCTCGACTTGATCGCTGAACTGCGCCAGCGCTATGGCACGGCGTTGTTGTACATCTCCCACAACCTCGGCGTGATCCGAAAGGTCTGCGATCGTGTCGGCGTCATGTACTCGGGCGAATTGGTCGAGGAGGGGACGATCGACGAGATCTTCTCGCGACCCCGTCACCCGTACACTTTCGGCTTATTCAATTGCATCCCGACGATTGGCGCGGACAAGCGGGCTCGGTCTCTCATCCCCATCCCGGGGCAGGTGTCGCTTCCCCATCAGCGCCCGCCGGGATGCGTGTTCGCGCCCCGCTGCGACCATGCCAAGCCGGGGTTGTGCGACGTCGGGGCGGTACCGTACGAGAGGTTGCCGGGGAGTGAGAGTCACGGCATCCGCTGCCGGCGGTGGTCAGAGATCGAATTGAAGACCCAGACCCGGACCCGTGCGCCGGAATCGGCCGAGGCGGCCTTGCCGGTGCTCGAAGTCCGCGACATGAGCAAGTTTTACGAACTCCGGGATTCCTCGATCCGGGCCATGCTCATGGGCGGCGTGCGGCGAAACGTGAAGGCCAACGAACTGATCAGTTTCGATGCGCTCAAGGCCCGGACGGTCGCGATCGTCGGCGAATCCGGCTGCGGCAAGTCGACGTTCGCCAAGGTTCTGACCGGCCTGGAACAGGCGACGGCGGGCGAGATCATGCTGAACGGCAAGAACATCGCCATCATTCCGGTGGAGAAGCGGCAAACGGAGTTGATCCGCGCCCTGCAGATGGTGTTCCAAAATCCGGACGGTACCCTTAATCCCAGCCATACGGTCGGATCCGCGATCGGCCGGGTGATCCGCAAATTCGGTATTGAGACCGAGGGCCCCAAGGTACGCGCCCGGGTCGCCGAGATGCTGGACATCGTGCGGCTGCCGGCCGCGTTCGCCGGGCGCAAGCCACGCCAGCTTTCCGGTGGTCAAAAGCAGCGGATCGCGGTCGCCCGCGCCTTTGCCGGCCGGCCCGAAATCGTCATCGCCGACGAGCCGGTGTCGGCCCTCGACGTGTCGGTCCAGGCGGCCGTCATCAATCTGCTGATGGAAGTTCAGGAGCGGTACGGCACGACGCTGCTGTTCATCAGCCACGACCTGGGCGTGGTCCGTTACCTCGCCGATCACATCGTCGTCATGTACCTGGGCCAGGTCATGGAGGCGGGACCGGCTGCGGCGGTGTTCCAACCACCGTACCATCCCTACACCGAGGCCCTGCTTTCGGCGGTGCCCATCGCCGATCCGACCATCAAGCAGCAGCGGGTGCGGTTGACGGGCGAGCTTCCGAGCATCATCGATCCCCCGAAGGGATGTCGATTCTGCACCCGTTGCCCACGCCGGATCGGCAGCATCTGCGACTCGACGCCGCCGCCGGAGCAGGACGTGGCGCCCGGTCATCGCATTCGCTGCCACATTCCGGCGGCGGAGCTGCGTCTGATTCCGCCGGTCTTCACCCAGGTGACGGCAGCGGAATAGGGGATTCGGGCTCTATTCGGTGCCGGCCTTCGGCGGACGGAACAGCGCCATCAACGTGCGTTGATCGGGCAGTCCGGTCACCTTGAGCTGTTTCGACGACTGGAAGGCTTCGATCGCCGTCTGGGTCTGGGGGCCAAACTGTCCGTCCACGCCACCGCTGTAGTGTCCCGTGGCCTTCAGCGCTTCCTGGACCTTCGCCAAGGTCGCCTGGTAGAGGTGCATCGTGGTTTCCCCAACCTTGGCTTCGATGACGGGTGATGGCTCGGCCAGCATGTCGCCGCCGAGATTACGGGCAAGCGCAATGGCGACGGCGATGAATTGCTCCTCGGGCTTCGACCGACAATGGTTGTCGATCAGGGCCATGAGCAGGTCGGTCGTTTCCCATGGCGTGATATCGAAGGCTCCGACCGTGTACTGGTTGATGGCGGTCATGTAGCCATCCAACCAGCCACCGTACATGAAGTAGAAATTCGAGTTCTGCTCGCGTTCGGCGAGGAAATGCTGGCAGGTCTTGGAGCCGATGCCATCAACGGCGAACGAACCCTCGGCATCCGCCGCAAGGGCGTAACCGGGCAGGGCAAACAACAAAAGGGTACCCAGTAAGCGAACCATCGCGATCCCCTCGAATTCCGGCGCGTTCAGGGGCGGCATACTGCGCAAACCAACCGGCCGCGTCCATGGATAACCCCGTCGTGTCGATCGGACGCAACTGTGACGACGCGCACAGCCGGCGGGATGCCGGCGTGGCATGGTTCCTCCGCACCTGCATGGTGTCCTCCCTGTTCAAGCCTGACCTGGGGCCGGTTCACCGGCCCCTTCCTTTTTTCGGCCTGTGGCTCGGCGCGGGTTTTTCGGCTATAGGAGCGCCGGGAACCGGGAGAAACCATGGTTGCCTTGCTGTTCGACCCCGAGGCTTGGCTAAGTCTGTTGACTCTTACGGCGCTCGAGGTTGTGCTCGGGATCGACAACATCATCTTCCTATCGGTGGTCTCCAGCCGCCTGCCGCTGCACCAGCAGCGCGCGGCGCGGCGGATCGGCCTGGTGCTCGCCCTCGGCGGTCGGCTCGGCCTCCTCGTCTCGATATCGTGGATTTTGGCCCTCACCGAGCCGTTGTTCGCGCTGTTCGGGCACATCGTCTCGTGGCGCGATCTCGTCCTGCTGGTCGGAGGGCTGTTCCTGATGGCCAAGGGCACGATCGAGATGCATTTCATGCTGGAAGGCGGGGGCGGCAAAGGGAGCGCCGGCACGGCCACGTTCGGCGCCGTGCTCGGGCAGATCGTGCTGCTGGACATCGTGTTCTCGCTCGATTCCATCATCACCGCCGTCGGCATGGTCGACCATATCGAGATTATGGTGGTGGCGATCTTCATCGCCGTCGGGGTCATGCTGGTAGCGGCCGAACCGGTCAGCGGCTTCGTCAATCGCCATCCGACCGTGAAGATGCTCGCCCTGAGTTTCCTGTTGCTGATCGGCATGGCGTTGGTGGCCGATGGCCTTCAGGTGCACGTGCCGCGTGGATATCTGTATGCGGCGATTGCCTTTTCTTGTGGCGTGGAGGCGCTTAATCTGCTGGTGGCCCGGCGCCGGACCAACCGCGAAAAGGTGTCGTCCCGTTAACCATCGTCTGTCAGTGTAAGCCGTTCTGACAAGGGGGAGAGCGAATGGCGACTCGCAGGCCAGCCGAGGTTCACGTTCCACGTGAGCAGAAGAAGACCATCAACGTGGCACTGCAAGGCGGCGGGGCGCACGGCGCCTTCACCTGGGGCGTTCTCGAGCGCCTTGCCCAGGAACATCGGATCTTCATGACGGGGTTCAGCGGTACCAGCGCCGGGGCCATGAACGGCGTGGTGTTCGTGGACGGGTTCATCAAGGCAGTCGCGAGGGTGCGATCGAGGCGATGCATGAGTTTTGGCGCCGCACCAGCGCCGCCGCCGACGTCTGGAATCCGTTCCGACAGACGGCCTTCGACAAGAATTTCGGGAGCTGGAACCTCGACGGTCAACCGCACTACGTCTTCCTCGACATGGTTACGCGGTTGATGTCTCCCTATGAGATCAATCCCTTCAATCTCAACCCTTTGCGGGAGATTCTCACGGAACTGATCGATATCCCCGCGCTGCGCGCACGCGAGGATATCCGGGTCTTCGTCACGGCAACCAACGTCGAAACCAACAAGGCGAGGGTGTTCGAAAGCAGAGAAATCACGGTCGAGGCGCTGCTTGCGTCCTCCTGTCTGCCGCTCATGTTCCAGGCCGTGGAGATCGACGGGCAGCACTATTGGGACGGCGGCTACATCGGCAACCCGGCGATCTATCCGCTGATCCATCAGACCGAGTGCGATGACCTCGTGATCATCCAGGTCAACCCGATCAATCGCCCAGGGGTGCCACGGACCTCGCGTGAAATTCTCAATAGAATCAACGAAATAAGCTTCAATTCTACGCTGATGCGTGAGATGCGGTCGATTGCCACGATCACCAAGATGATCGAGGGCGGCGTGGTGCACGATCCGCACTACCGCAGCCTTCGGATTCATGCCATCGACGCCGAGGCGGACATGGCCGGTCTCGGCGCCTCGAGCAAGCTGAACGCCGACTGGGATTTCCTGCGGCATCTGCATGACATCGGCCTGCAAGCCGCCGACAAATGGCTGGGCGAAAACCTGGAGAATGTCGGCGTCCGCTCGACCGTGGACATCTTCGACAAGTACATCTGACGCCGCTGGCTTGACCTGGGCGACGATGCCACCCGCGAGATGCCGATTGATCCGAAGTCGCCGATGATCGATGTGGACCGAGCTTGGGAGTCAAGGCACCACATCGCTATCGTCCGGACATCGACGGCCTGCGCGCCGTGGCCGTTCTTGCGGTGGTGCTGTTCCACGCCGAAATCGGCCTCTTCGGCGGCGGTTTTGTCGGCGTCGACATTTTCTTCGTCATCTCGGGATTCCTGATCACGGGGATCATCTGGGAGGAGATGGGCGAGGGGACGTTCACCGTCTTGGGGTTCTACGAAAGGCGGATCAGACGGATTTTCCCCGCCCTTTTCGCGGTGTTGTTCGCGGTCTTGCTGGCGGGTGCGTGGGTGTTGCTTCCAACCGAGTTCAATGATCTCGGCGAATCGGTGGCCGCCACGACGGTCTTCCTGTCAAACCTCTACTTTGCCTTCGAGCTATCGTATTTCTCTGGTCAGGCGGAATTGCAACCACTGCTGCACACTTGGTCGCTCGCGGTCGAGGAACAGTTTTACATCGTCTACCCGCTCGCGCTGGTGCTCCTTGCCCGCCGCGCTGGTCGGTGGATCGAGACCGTCCTTGTCCTGGCCTTTCTGATGTCACTGGCCGCGAGCATTTGGGCCGTGCCGCGTTACCCTCCATTGGCATTTTATCTGGCTCCGACCCGTGGCTGGGAGTTGTTGATCGGAGCGCTGCTGGCGCTGGGTGTGGTGCCACCGCTCCGCGGTCCATCGATCCGGACGTCTCCGCCGTGCTCGGAATGGCCCTCGTGGCTTGGAGTATTCTGTTCATTTCCAAGCTGACACCGTTTCCCGGTGGCGCCGCCCTGGCGCCCTGTCTGGGAGCGGCGCTGGTGATTCACTCCGGGACGTCGGGCGCCACGCTTGTCGGGCGATTCCTGAGCCTCCGGCCAGTCGTCTTCATCGGACTGATCTCCTACTCCCTGTACCTCTGGCACTGGCCAGTCCTGGTTCTTGTCAAGGAGGGGACGACCCGGACCAACTTGACGCCGATGCTCACGGCCGTGGCGCTGGCGCGGCGTCGGTCCTTTCCGTTCTGTCCTGGCGATTCATCGAGCGCCCCTTCCGCGCCCGTCGCCGTTTTGACCGGAGATCAATCTTTGTCGCGGGCGGGACCGCGATGGCCGGCGCCCTGGGGTTGAGCCTGCTCGTAGTCGTCGGCGACGGAATGCCCGGGCGATGGTCCCCCGATGTCTTGGCGATCACGGCGGTTCGCGAGGACGGAAACCCTGGCAACCCCTGCTTGCCCGAACCTGGCCCTGACGGGACCGCGAGTCTTTTTTGCGATATCGGGGCAGAAGGCGTCGCGCCAACGTTCGTCTTGTGGGGAGATTCTCATGCGATGGCCTTGGGGTCGGTGGTGGCGGACGTGGCGGCGGTGGCCCAAGCCGGAGGCTTGTTCGCTGGTAAAGCGGGGTGCCCGCCGCTTATCGGCATACTAAGATTGCAAGAGAGATTCATCGATCGCTGCAGGACTTTCAACGACGCCGTGCTCGACCGCATCGTTCGGGACCGCACGCTGGCCATGGTGATGCTCGCTGGGCGGTGGGCGTCTATGGCCGAGGGCTTGCGCTACAAACAGGAACCTGGCGATAGAGCCTGCTCATCAATGATTCTGGATCGCGCTCGGCGTCCTTCGCGGAGAATCGTAAGGTGTTCTCCAGGGGCTTGAAACGCACGCTGGACGCCCTTCGCGACGCCGGCAAACGCATCGTTCTGGTGGGGCCTGTACCGGAGTCGGCTGGGATGTTCCCAAGGTGCTGGCGCTTGCCCAGCGCCGGGTAGGGAGCCTGGACATCAGTCCGACCCTCGACGAGTTCATGGTGCGCCAGGTCTTGACCCTGCCGACCTTGAAGGACGCCGCGACGACCTATGGGGCGACTCTCATTCTTCCGCACGAAACGCTGTGCGATTCGCGGAAATGCGCGATCGAATGCGGCGGCCACATCCCTATTCCGACGAAGATCATCTTTCGAAGGCCGGGGCACGCCTCTTGGGGTCGCTGTTCATGACGCTGTTCAAATAGGAAAATTTTGAGCTTGGTGGGCATGCGGGCGCCCTTCCCAGCGCTCACTCGGAGGGCTAGGGCGTACCGACGGGACGGCTCGCCAATCGCACGCCGAAGTCGGAATCACGGAGTTGGCACGCTCCATGCCGTGATCCCCTCGAAGCGTCGCTGATGACGCGGGAGAGACGGGGTCCCCGATGAGCTACGAAGCGTTGACCGGCCTAAAATTCAATTCCTGCCACCAGCTCGCCGTTCTGCTCACCCAGCACATGCCGCGCCAGCAGGCGATCGACGTCTGCCGCGAGAATGGCTGGGACGGCGTCCTCAAGGTGCTGGAAGAGCAGCGGTACATGGGGACCCAAGTCGTCCATTAGACCGCTAATTTCGGGGTGGCATTGTCGTGGAGGCGATGCCACAGTACGGCTCCCATCCGTCCACGGAGACTGGGCCATGTCCACGAATGTCAGGGCCATAAAGGCCAAGCAGCCGCAATTCGGCGAGGCCGAATGGCAGATGCGGGTCGATCTTGCCGCCGCCTACCGGCTGGCCGACCGGTTCGGCTTCAGCGATATCATCTGGAACCACATCACGGCGCGGGTTCCGGGCGAGATGCACCACTATCTGATCAATTCCCTCGGCCTGCGCTATGACGAGATCACGGCCTCGAACCTCCTGAAAATCGACCTCGACGGCAACGTCATCGGCGAGGGCGTCACCAACCGCACCGGCTTCATGATCCACGGGGCGATCCACGCGGCGCGTCCGGACGTGGTCTGCATCATGCACAGTCATAGCCAGGGCGGCCTGGGCGTGAGCTGCCTGGAGGAGGGGCTGCTGCCCCTGATCCAGGACAGCCTGAGTTTCTTCGAGAAGATCGCCTACCACGACTACGAGGGGCTGTCGGTCGATCCCGCCGAGTGCCCACGGCTGGCCCAGCACCTGGGCGATGCCAAGGTGATGATCATGCGCAATCACGGCCTTCTGACGGTCGGCCGGACGATCGCCGAGGCCTTCATCCTTATGTATTCCCTGGAGCGGGCCTGCCGGGCGCAGATGCAGGTGCTGGCGACGGGCCGCCCCATTCGGCTGATCCCGGCCCATATCCGCACGGTCGCCGCGGCTCAGTACGCCGAGTTCGCGCCCGGCGAATACGAGTGGCCGGCGCTCCTCCGCCTGCTCGATAAGACCGATCCGTCCTACAAGACGTAGGCGTCACCCGATCCCCTTGGTATCGAGGAAACGGCGGAGCACGTTCTCAGTGATTCGCGAGACGTTGTTGTCGTAGCGGTTGTGGGTCAGGCTGCCGATCCAGGCGATCGAGCCGGTGGAGAAGACCGCCCCGCCGTTGGGCGTGGTGAACAGCACCAGGTCCGCCCTGACCCGGGTGTTCTGGCGGGCATCCATCATGGCGCTGGCGTTGTTGATTTCGTCCGGCGGCGGAAAATAGGTGTCAGACAGGTTCTCGGACGAAGCGAGCACCAGCGCGTGGGGCGGCGATCCGAGGGCACGATCGTAGCGATCGACCTCGAGACCGGCGGCGCCGCCGCCCACGGTACCGAAATCGCCGATGACGTCGCCCTCGACACCCTCGAACACGAAGGCCGCGCGGGGATCGCGGCTGGCGGAGTTGCGACGGTAGTAGGTCGAGACGTCGAACCCCTGGCCCGCCATGCCCACGCCGGCCAGCGCGTGGATCGAACGGCCCATGCGGCACCACATGCCGCCGTACTCGCCGGTGAAGCTCATGTAGTACTCGCCGCCCTCGGCGACCCAGTCGCGGATGCCGTCCTCGGCGCGGCGGAGCTCGATCACGCCCGGCAGCGTGGGGTGGAACGCCACCCGCCAGTAGAACCCGTTGCCGCCGAGGTACATCATCCGCCCGCCGCGGCCCAGGTAGGCCTGAAGGGCGTCGTACATGGACCGTGACCAGTATTCCGGGTGGCTGCCGGTCAGCATGACGCGGTAGCCGTCGAGCAGCCCCATGCCTTCGCGGTCCAGATCCTCATCGGTCACCACGTCGCACGCGATGCCTTTGGCCGCCAGCCAGTCGAGCAGCGGCAGATCGGCGTTGAACTGCCAGGGAGCCGTGCCAGCGGTCCCGACCCAGGCGCTGGTAACGCCCGGCCGCAGGTTGAGGATCGGGCGCAGCCGCGAACTGATGGAGACCCCGCTGCCGTCGCCGTGCCGGTCGTAGAGCGAGAGGCCGGCGCCCTGGTGGTCGTTGAGCCACAGGTCGCCGGGGCCGAGCGCCACCAGATGGTTGGCGAAGGCCTGGAGATGGCCGTCACCCTCCAGCCCCGCCCGCTCGTTGGCATAGGCCAGATAACTCGCGGTCGGCAATAGGAAGACCGCGTCGGCGCCACGCCTGCCCTTGGGCGGGCGGACGACGAAGGGGACATGATCCACATCGCCGCCACCCGTCAGCCGGGCCGCGTAGACGCCGGACGGTGTTTCGGCCGGCACCGTCAGAGCGAAGTCCGCCGCCCAGCCGGCATCGTAGAGGTCGTCGTCGTGGAAATGGATTGCACCGTACTGGTGGGGAGCATGGGTCCAGTTCATCTCGGAGCCATCCCAGCCGTGCCCCTTCATCGCCCGCGTGGGCAGGTTCACGAGCCGCCCGTGGCGCCGATTCGGCGATCGATCGACGATCCGGTCGCCACCCATTTCCCGCGCGAAGTCCCACGCGGCCGCGACCTCGGGCGTGATCGCGCCCTGGGCGATGCGTTCAAGACCCGCACGGTCCAGGGCCTCGCGCGCGACGACCGGGGCCTCGATCTTGCCGTTGAAGTGGGCGGTGGGGTGGCCCTCGCCGGCCTCCGCCGCGATCATGAAGGGCGCATCGGTCGCCAAGGACTGCGTCACGATCGCCTCCCGCCACGACCGACGATCGAGGCCCGGATAGGAGACCAACGGTTCCTGATGGACGACGACCCGGCGCGCGTCGGCGTCGAAGGTGGCGGCGACGAACGCCCATTCGCGGGCGAGCAGCGGCACACCGGTGGAAACCGTCGCACCGCCGACCTCGAACGCGATGGCTCCCGTCTCGTCGAGGGCGAGCGCGAAACCGGACCGCGCCCTGCGTTGCCCCAGGATCACCTGCCGCCCCTTGCCCGGCAGCGTCGGCCAGATGAAGGCCAGGACGCTCAGGCTCCGCAACGCCGCGAGGGAGCCGGCCGGGTCGACGATCGCATAGGACCCGGCGGCGATCGCCTGGACCCGGCCGGGATGGCGGCCGAGGTCGGCGATCTCGCGTTCGATGAACCCGGAGCCCCCGGGATGCAGATCGCCGGAGGTGAGCCGGACCAGGGTGGCGTCGTAGGCGGCCACGTCCTCGGCGCTGACCATGACGCGGATCGTCTCGCCGGGTGCCGCGCTGATCCGGTCCGTGTAGCCGACGATCCGTTTGCGGGGAAGCGCGTTCATTCGCCGATCTCCCGGCCGGTCATGCGCGCCCAGCGCAGCTTGAAAACCGCCCATTCCGCGGCGTCCGCGTCGGTGAAGATGGCACCGTCGAGCAGGGTCAGGGCCTGCCCGCGGCCAGCCTTCTTGCGCGCAAGCCGCCATTCGCGGTGCGGCTTGGTGCAAACCAGCACGTAGGGTTCTTCGCCGTCGGCCTTGCGCAAGGTGTTGAGCAGCAGGCGCAGGTCGGGGCTGTGTCGGCCGACCGGGTTGCGGCGGAACTCCGCGATCAGCTCGGGGCGGGTGAGGTCGGGCTCGGACATGGCGGTGACCTGCGGGGTGGCGTGACCCGCCGATCATGTGCAAACATTCCCCGAACCGCAACCGGGGAGGGAAGACGATGAAGGAGTATCTTCGCAGGCAAGTGGATTGGCCGCAGCCGTTCCCGCCCGAGGAGTACGCCGAGCGCCGGGCCAACACGCGCAAGGCTTTGGCCGCCAAGGGCATCGACGCCATCTACGTCACCAACCCGGCTGACCTCACCTGGCTGACCGGCTACGACATGATCTGGTACCACCTGCGCAACCTGACCGGGTTCCTGGTGCGGGTCGACGGCGATGCCACGATCTTCTTCGACGCGATTGGCCACACCACCATCGTCTCGACGACCCCTGAGATTTCCGAAGTGGTCTGGTTCGCGCGCGGTGACGCGGGTGACCATGTGGCGCTGATCGCCGATACCGTGAAGGCGCGGGGACTCGGTCATGGCAGGATCGCGCTGCAGCCCTGGGGCTACGCACCCCACGCCACGGTGATGGATGCGCTCGGCGCCAAGCTGCGCGCTGGCGGGGCGACGGTCGCGGATGGCGCCCAGCTCGTCGAGGAGCTGCGCCTCGTCAAGTCGCCGCGGGAGATCGCGGTGATGCGCGAGGCCTCGGCCGTCGCGGACGCCGCCATGGCGGCGGCGCGCGACGCGATCAAGCCGGGGGTGATGGAGACCGAGATCGAGGCCGCGATCATGGCGACCGCCATGCGCAAGGGCGCGGGCTATCCCGGCATCCGCACGATGATCGGCTCGGGCCCGCGCGCCGGCACCCACCACAGCCCGCCGCAGCACCGCAAGATCAAGCAAGGCGACTTGGTGTTCGTGGACTTCTGCGGCGTCCTGCACCGCTACCACGTCAACCTCAATCGCACGTTCTCGCTGGGCAAGCCGGACAGACGCTGGACACAACTGATGGACGCCTCGGCCGGCTGCATCGACGCGATCATCGCCGAGGTGAAGCCCGGCGATCCATGGAGCAAGGCGGACAAGGTCGGCCAGCGCTATCTCGACGACCAGGGTCTACGGCAGTACGTCTGGTGGGCCGGCGGCTACAACCAGGGTATCGCCCTGCCGCCGGACTGGTGCGGCACCTACTGGGTCGAGCCGCGTGTCGGTACCCCCGACCGGCCCCTGGTGCCGGGGATGTTCTTCAACTACGAAAACCAGTTCGACGTGTGGGAGGACTGGCCGGGCGGCAGTGGCGCCGCCTACATCGACACGTTGATGGTCACGGCGCAGGGGCTCGAGGTCATGTCCAAGCATCCGCGCAACCTGGTGACGGTCTAGTGCTTTGACTCCGACGGATCGTTCACGATCCGTCGGAGTCAAAGCACTAGGAAGATTCTCATCTTGTGGCCCGCCCTAAACACGATGATGAATCATGCGTTTGTATCGGACCACTAGGTCGATGGACATGTTCAGGTTGGACGGCAAGGTGGCGCTGGTCACCGGCGGCAGCAAGGGGATCGGCCGGGCGATCGCCGAGCGGATGGCCGAGGCCGGGGCCAAGGTCGTGGTGGCCAGCCGCAAGAAGGAGGTCTGTGACGAGGTGGTCCGGGCGATCCACGCGAGGGGCGAGGATGCCCACGCCATCGCCTGCAACGTCTCGCAGCTCGACCAGATCGCGGCCCTGGTGAAGGGCGCGCTCGACCACTACGGGCGGGTCGACATCTTCGTGGGCAACGCCGCCGTCAACCCGCACTACGGCCCGATGACCGCGATCGAGGAACCGGCATTCGATAAGATCATGGACGCCAACGTGAAGGCCAACCTGTGGTTCGCCAAGCTGCTCCTGCCGGCGATGGCTGAACGCAAGGACGGGGTGTTCCTGGTGATCTCCAGCATCGCCGGGCAGAAGGGCACCGACAAGATCGGCGTCTATGGCATCTCGAAGGCTGCGGATTCGGCCCTGGTCCGCAACCTGGCCGTCGGCTGGGGCAAGGCCAATATCCGGGTCAACGCCATCGCGCCGGGCCTGATCCGCACCGACTTCGCCCGCGCCCTGTGGGAGGACCCGGCGCGGCGCGCGGCGATCGAGGCCGCCTATCCCCTGGGCCGGATCGGCGAGCCCGACGACGTGGCGGGCCTCGCCGTGTTTCTCGCTGGCCAGGGAGGCTGCTACATCACCGGCCAGACGATCGTGGTCGACGGCGGCGCGACGATCGCGGACGTGGTGTAGGAGCGCCTCACCGATCCGCCAATGTCCGCCCCTTTTCGATCAGGGCACGGACGCGGGGGCCGAAAGTGGCGAAGCGGGTGTCGTGGGTCTGGCCACGCAGGTACCGAATATAGATCTGCTGCAGGATCACCGCCGTCTTGAAGGCGGAGAAGACTTCGTACCAACGCACGCGGCCGACGTCGCGGCCGCTGAGTTCGCCGTAAAGGGCGATGATCTCGGCCCGCGTGGCGAAGCCGGGGGCGTCGGTCGGCATCATCGCACCCTCGCGCCACAGCGGCGGATCGCCGGCCTCGATCCAGTAGGTAAGCAGAGTGCCGAGGTCGGTCAGGGGATTGCCACGGGTGCACATGTCCCAGTCCAACACCGCGACCGCCCGGGCGGGGTCATCGGCGGCGACCATGATGTTGTCGAGCTTGAAGTCGTTGTGCACCAGGGTGGGCGCGCCCTCGGGCGGCAGCTCGCGGGCGATCCAGCCGACCAGGTCGGTGGCATCGGGGCTCGCGGGATCGATGGCCGCGTGCCAGCGCTTCGTCCAGCCTTCGACTTGGCGCACGAGGTAGCCCTGGGGCCGGCCCAGGTCGCCGAGGCCTACGGCTGCCGGATCGAGGCGGTGCAGCCCGGCCATGGCCTCGACCATCATACGCCCGAGGCGACCGGCGAGCGTCGGATCGCCCCTGACCACATCGGCGTTCTTCATGCGGATGACGAGTCCGTGCCGGCGTTCCAGCACATGAAAGTCGATCCCGAGGATCGCCTGGTCGGTACAGAGAACGAAGCTCCGGGGCGCCAGATCGTAGCCGCGCCACAGGTTGGCGAGCACGAGATGCTCGCGCCGCATATCGTGGGCCGAGGGCGCGATCGGGCCGAGCGGCGGGCGGCGCAGGACGTACTCGCGTTCGCCGAAGGCAACCAAGTAGGTGAGGTTCGCATGCCCCCCGCCGAACTGGCGCACCGCGAGCGGGCCGGACACGTCGGGAAGGTGTGCCCGGAGCCACGGCTCCAACCGGCTGACGTCGAGGGTTTCGTCGGCCCGGACGGCGATCGTCTCAGGGTCGATCACGGCTTCGCTTGGTTGTGACGTTTGAGTTCCCACTTCGCGATCGCTTCGCGGTGGACCTCGTCGGGTCCGTCGGCGAAGCGGATCGTGCGGGCGTAGACCCAGGCGTTCGCGAGGAAGAAGTCTTGGCTCAGGCCCGCCGCGCCATGGGCTTGGATCGCCCGGTCGATCACCCGCTGGGCGACGTTCGGGGCGACCACCTTGATCATGGCGATCTCGGCGCGGGCGGCTTTGTTGCCGACCCGATCCATCATGTCGGCGGCCTTGAGGACCAGGAGGCGCGCCTGCTCGATCTCCATGCGGGCGTTGGCGATGTCGGCGCGGATGGTATCGCGCTCGGCCAGCTTGCGGCCGAAGGCGACGCGGGCTTCGACGCGATGGCACATGGCCTCGATGGCGCGTTCGGCGGCACCGATCAGCCGCATGCAGTGGTGGATGCGGCCCGGCCCCAACCGCCCTTGCGCGATCTCGAAGCCGCGGCCCTCGCCCAGCAGAATGTTGTCGGCCGGCACGCGAACGTTCTCGAACGTGAGTTCCATATGGCCATGGGGGCAATCGTCGCTGCCGAACACTTGCATCGGCCGCACCACCGTGACCCCGGGCGTATCCATGGGGACCAGAATCATCGATTGCTGCTTGTGCCGATCGGCTTTCGGGTCGGTCTTGCCCATGACGATCAGGATCTTGCAGCGCGGATCGCCGGCGCCGGAGATGAACCACTTGCGGCCATTGATCACGTAGTGATCACCCTGGCGCTCGATGCGGCAGGCGATGTTCGTTGCGTCCGAGGACGCGACCCCGGGCTCGGTCATGGCGAAGGCCGAGCGGATCTCGCCGTCGAGCAGAGGCTCCAGCCAGCGCTTCTTGTGCGCCTCGGTGCCGTAGCGTTCCAGTACCTCCATGTTGCCGGTATCGGGAGCCGAGCAGTTGAAGGCTTCTGGCCCGATCGGAGATCTGCCCATGATCTCGCACAGCGGGGCGTACTCGAGATTCGCAAGGCCGAAGCCGCGCTTGCTCTCGGGCCGAAACAGATTCCACAGCCCCGCGGCCATGGCCCGCTGCTTGAGGTCCTCGATGACCGGGGGAACCTGCGCCCAGCCGTACTGTTTCACCTGCGCCTCGTAGAGGTGCTCGTTAGGATAGACGTGCTCGTCCATGAAGGCGCCGAGGCGGGCCTGAAGACCCTGGACCTTGTCGCTGTACTCGAAGTTCATCGACCGGCGCCTCCGAAGCGCTTCACGTAGTCCGCAAGTTTTGCCTTCCAGGGGGCGCTCTCGATCACCGTGCGGTTGAGGATGGCGGAGGGGACGCGCCCGCCCATCACGTCCAGCGTGGCACCCACGTTGAGCTCGGCGCACACCGTCATGTAGCGGTCGGTCCAGTTGAGCGCGTGGGCGGAGAAGATTACGTTCGGGGCCCGCAGCAGCGGGTCCTTGGGGTCCGGCGGCTCCGGGTCGAGGACGTCGAGTCCCGCGCCGGCGATGGCGCCATCGTGCAGCGCCTTGGCCAAGGCCGGCCCATCGACGACCGCACCCCGCGCCATGTTGACCAGGAAAGCGGTCCGCTTCATGCGTGCGAGGCGCTGGGTGTTGATGAGCTTGCGGGTTTCGGGCGTCACCAGGCAGTGCAGGCTGACCACGTCGGATTCGGCGAGAAGGCTATCCAGGTCGGTCAAACGCACCCCGAGACCCGCCGCCACCGCGGCGTCGGCATTGGGGTCCGTGGCGATGACCTTCATCTCCAAGGGCTTGACCAGGCGCGCGACCTCCGAGCCGATACTGCCGAAGCCAACCAGGCCCAGGGTACGACCCCTGAGGTCGAGTCCGGCCATGTCCCCGCGCGAAGTCCACAGCCGCTCGGATTCGATCGTCGCCCGATGCTTGTCGAGCAGCCGCGTCGTCACCGCCAGGATCATGGTGAGAGCCGCCACTGCGGTCGGGCGCCGGACGGCCTCGGTGGCGAGCATGAAGGCGACGTTCGCCTCCGTCACCGCGGAGACATCCGCGTCCTCGTAGCCGACGCCCGTGCGCGTGATCAGGGCGAGCCGGCCGCTCTTGGGGATCGAACTCCGCTCGATCCGCGCCTCGCCTGGCGAGGAGACGAGCACGTCCACGTCCTCGAGGTTGGCGGCGGCGAGGGTCGGGGTCGACGCCAGGATCTTGATCGCGATCCGATCGTCCGCCCGCAGGCGGCCGATGTCGTACTCGGACGTCGTCGGCGTGCCGTCGGGCTTGAGCAGGTCGGCGGTGAAGGCGACGCGGAAGGGTTCCATGCGGGTCTCCTAGGGTTTGGTCAAGCGGTCCCAAGTGGCGGGCGTCAGCGGGCGTTCGCGCAACGGGAACTTCTGGATCTTGCCGGTCGGCGTCTTCGGCAACGCGGCCACGAACTCGATGTAGCGCGGCACCATGAAGGCCGCGGTGCGGCTTGACAAGAAGGCGTGGAGGTCGGGGGCCGTCAGGCTCGCGCCCGCTTTCAGCACCACCACCGCCTTGACCTCGTCCTCGGTGTGCTCGGAGGCGACCGGGATCACGGCGCACTCGAGAACCGCGGGGTGGGCATTGACCTCGGCCTCGACCTCGACCGAGGAGATGTTCTCGCCGCGCCGTCGGATCGCGTCCTTGAGTCGGTCCACGAAATAGAAGTTACCGGCCGCATCGCGCATCATGGCATCGCCGCTGTGCAGCCACAGGTTGCGCCAGGCCTCCAAGGTTTTCGCCGGATTGCCCCAATAGCCGGCCATGACGATCCACGGCTCCCTTGGCCGCACGACCAGCTCGCCCACGGTGCCGTGTGGTACCTCGTTGTCCTGGTCGTCGACGATCCTGACCTCGAATCGGTCCGATACGATGCGGCCGCAGGACCGCTCATCGACCAGGTCGAACAGCCTGGGCTTCGGCAGATCGAACCCGGCGCGGATCGGCACGCAAACCTCGGTGGAGGCGTAGTTGGTGGTAGCGCGAAGGCCGAAACGACGACAGAACTCGCGGATCTGGGGGATGAGGGGCACGACCAGCACCTTGTCCAGGGGATTGGACGCGTCGTCGGTGCGTTCGGGCTGGCGATGAAGGAAGTTGCACATGGCGCCGAGCAGGAGCGAGGTGTTGGCTTGAAAGCCCGCGACGTCGTCCCAGAAGTCCGTGACGGAGAACCGATCCTTCAGCACGGCCGTACCGCCGCCGATCATCGTGGCGTAGACCACCGCCCACTGCCCACCGATGTAGAACAGCGGCAGTGGCGCGTAGTAGACGTCGGCCGGTTCCAGGTCGAGGACCTCGACGACGCAGTTGGCGTATTCGTAGGCCTGCGCATGGGTGATCATCACGCCCTTGGACGCTCCCGTCGTGCCCGACGTGTACATGACCGCCGCGAGGTCGGTGTAGCCGGGTACCCGCGCCGGGTCGCGGCCGCCGACCAGAAGGTCCTCGTAGGGGATCACCCGCAGTCGTCGGGAGAGCGCTTCGGGAACAGCACCCTCGCCGCAGATCACCAGCCGCTCGAGCCGGGCGGGGAGCGGATTGAACTCCAGCAGCCGATCCAGGAACTCGGGAGCGGTGATGAGGTTCGTCGCGCGCGAATCCTCGATTACGTGCCGCAGAATGGCGCCGCGGTAAGCGGTGTTGATCGGCACCTCGATGACGCCCGCCTTTGCAAGCCCCAGCCAAAGAGCGACGAACGGCAGTCCGTTGGGCAACATCAGGAGGCAGGTATCGCCAAACCCCAGACCCAGCCCGGTCAGTCCACGCGAGAGCTGGGTGGCGAGCGCGTTAAGCGCGCCGTAGCCGTGGGCGTGACCCGCCTCGATCAGGAAGGTCTTGTCGGGGTCCCGGGCCGCCGTGCGTTCGAGCACGGTCGCGACCGTCTGCTCCGATCGCTTGGGAACCCTCATGGCCCAGGCGCGCGACGAAATGGGTCGCTCCCGTGCGGCGGAGAACCGCTCCGCCGCAGGTTTTCAGCGGCTCCCCGATACGGAATCATCGCGCAATCCACAGCGTGAACTGAACAGCAGCCAACCTGTCAACGCCGGAGTAAAAATGCATCGGCCGGCCGGAGTAAAAGTGCGTCACGGCTGATGGCATGGAGGCGCCCCGCGGGGGGCCTCCATGGGTTTTCGTTTATTCCTCGGGTGGGTTGTTGGGCAGGTTTTGCGGCTTTGGCACCACGCTGTCGGCGCTTGCTCTGCTTGAGCCGGTAGCTGTCGCCGTTCATCTCCAGGATATGGACGTGGTGGGTGAGGCGGTCGAGCAGGGCGCTGGCGAGCCGTTCGGAAGCGAACACGCCGGTCCACTCGTCGAACGGCAGGTTGTGGTGACGATGGTCGAGCTGCGCTCGTAGCGTTGGCTGAAGACCTCGAACAGCAGCTCGGCGCCGGTCTGGGACAGCGGCACGTAGCCAAGCTCGTCGACGATCAGCAGCTTGTAGCCGGCAAGCTGGCGCTGCAGCCGCAGCAGTCGCTTCTCGTCGCGGGCCTCGATCAGCTCGTGGACCACGGCGGCAGC
>SHVY01000002.1 GCA_009694045.1 Alphaproteobacteria bacterium
GGTGACGGAGGTGGCGGTGATGGCGGTGGTGGTGGCGGCGGCGGGGGTGACGGTGGTTGAATCGATGGTGCCGCGGCCGAACCCCGCCGACCCACGGCGCACGACCCTAAGGCGGCCGTGACGTGCACGTATTTTCCCGTTTCCTCGTCGTGGTACTCGCCGCCGCTCTGGTGGCCGTCCTTCTCGTGCTCGGGGTCGTGGCGGCGCTCATCCTGGTTCCCGTCCTGGCCGTCCTCGTCGTCGCGCTCCGCTGGTCCGTGCTCCGCCACGCGGCGCGGTTTCGCCAGCAAGGCACCATCATCGAGGGTGTCGCCATCGATGTGACGGTGGAGCCGGCCCCGGACGACGACCGAACGGCCTTTGCGCCGCCGAGGCCGAACCCCGAGTGAGACTCTCATCCCGTGGCCCGCCCCAAACACAATGATCCGGAATCAAGCGTTTGGGGTGGACCACTAGAGCACGTTCCGACCACGGAGACTCGGTCGGATCGGCCCCCTCCCCCTCCCCCTTCCCCTCCCGCAAGGGGAGGGGAGAAGCAAGAAATGATCCGTGCGTCCCCCTCCCCTTGCGAGAGGGGAAAGGGGAGGGGCGGGCCAACATGAACGGAACGTGCTCTAGGCGGCGCGGGCCGGGTTCCCCGGCGGCGGCACTACCTCTAAGATGGCGCCATGACCCTCCGCCTGCGCCCCTTGAGTCCCGCCCTCGGCGCCGAAGTTTACGGCGTCGACCTGCGCTGGCCGTTCGATCCGGCGACATCCAGCGCCATCCTCGACGCTTGGCGCGCCCACCACCTGCTCCTGTTCCGCGGTCAGGTGATCGAGACCGAACACCAGGTCCGCTTCGCCAACCTGTTTGGTCCCATATCCCATCGCGGCGCCTTCATGAAGGACCGCGATGCCAGCTACGTCTCGAACGCGCGGCCCGACGGCATCCTCGGCGACGGCATCCTCAACTTCCACTCGGATCACACGTTCTTCCACCACCCCTTGCGGGCCATCGCGCTTTACGCCCTCGAGGTGCCCCCCACGGGGGGCGCTACGCTGTTCGCCAACTGCGTGGCCGCGCTGCGCAACCTGCCGGCCGGCTTGCTAGAGCGCATCCGCCCACTCCGCTCGCTCCAGCTCTTCGACTACCGGGGCGACTACAACCGCCGCTCCCGGGTCGAGGAGGCAGCCCCGGACTCGCCCCGAGCCTGGCATTCGCTGATCGCCGTCGATCCGACGACGGGGCTCGAATCACTCTTCATCCACCATCACACCACCGCGGCGATCGACGGCCTGTCCGACGCGGCGACCGAGGCTCTGATCGCCGAGCTGATGCCGTACATCGAGGATCCCGCGGTCGGCTATCGACACACTTGGCGGCCGGGCGACGTGATCCTGTGGAACAACATCGCCCTGCAGCACGCGCGCACCGAGTTTCCCAAGGGCGAACGGCGGACGCTTCGCCGCACCCCGATCGCCGTCTCCGCCGCCGAAGCGAACGACGCCACCGCCGCCGCCTGATTGGAGTTCCCATGACCAAGCCGTTGATCGACACCAAGGTCGCCTGGCCCGGCGGTGCGCAATGCGCGGTCATGTTGTCGTTCGACTTCGATGCCGAAACCCTGTGGATCGGCCGCGACCCCGCCAACTGGAAACGCCCCGGCACCCTCTCGCAGGGCACCTACGGCGCGAAGATCGGCGTGCCGAAGATCCTCGAGCTTCTGGCGGACGAGGAGATCAAGGCCACCTTCTTCGTCCCCGGCTGGACCGCCGAGAACCACACCTCCCGGGCCGAGGCGATCGTGGCGGATGGCCACGAGATCGGCCACCACAGCTACCTGCACCAGTGGATCGACCCCGACCAGCCGGACAAGGAGGTCGAGGAGCTGGAAAAGGGTCTCCTTGCCCTGAAGAGAACCGTCGGGGTCGTGCCCAGGGGCTACCGCTCCCCCGCCGGCGAGACCAGCCATTTCATGGTCAAGCTGCTGACCGATCGCGGCTTCCTCTACGACAGCTCGATGATGGACGACATCAACCCCTATCGGCACAAGCTGCCCGACGGGCGCCCCGGGATCATCGAGCTGCCGTGGCACTGGAGCCTGGACGACGCCATCTACTTCCTGTTCTCGATCCGCAACCCCCGCCCGATCTTCACCAACGACCACGTGCTGTCGATCTGGCAGGAGGAGTTCCGCGAGATCTACCGCTGGGGCGGCCTGTTCGATCTGGTGATGCACCCGCAGGTGATCGGCCGGCCCTCGCGTGTCGCCTTGCTGCGAACCTTCATCGCCTGGGTCAAGACCTTCCCCGGGGTGTGGTTCGCCACCGGCACCCAGATCGCCGAAGCCTGGGCCGCCACCCAGCCCGGCGCCCGCTGATGCGCTTCGCCGGCAGGGCTGCCATCGTCACCGGCGCCGCGGGCGGGATCGGCAGCGCCACCGCTTTACGGCTGGCCGGGGAGGGGTGCAAGGTCCTGGCCGTCGATGTGAAGGCCTCGGGGTTTCCGGCGGCGGACGGCATCCGGACTCTGGTGGCCGACGTGAGTGCCGGCGAGGCCCCCGATCGGATCGTGGCCGCCTGCCGCTCCGCCTTCGGGCGCCTGGATTTCCTCGTCAACAACGCCGGCATCGGTGGGGCGAAATCCGCGCTGGACACCAGCGACGAGGCCTGGGACCGCTTCCTCGACGTGGACCTCCGCGCCGTCTTCCGCCTTGCCCGCGCCACCATCCCGGCGATGTCCACGCCGGGTGGCCGCATCGTCAACATCAGCTCGGTGTTTGGCATGGTCGGCTTTCCGGGCTCGTGCGCCTATGGCGTCGCCAAGGCCGGCGTCGCCCAGCTTACGCGCCAGCTTGCCGCGGACTACACCGCGCGAGGCATCCTCGTGAACGGCATCGCCCCCGGCGTCATCGAGACCCCACTCACCGCCAAGCGCATCGCCGAGGACCGCTGGTACGGATCGGTGATGATCGACGCCACCCCCACCGCCTACAACGGCAAGCCCGAGGACATCGCCGGCGTCGTCGCCTTCCTCTGCTCCGACGACGCCCGCTTCATCGCCGGCGAAATCATCACCGTGGACGGCGGCTGGATGGCCACCCGCTACCTGCCCGCCCCATGATCCGCCGCGGCACCAACGCGCCCGCCTTCGACGCCGACGAGATCCTGGATGGCATCCGCTCCTGGGTCATGGTCGAAAGCCCGACCAATCACCCCGAGGGCGTGAACCGCGTGATGGACATGGCCGAGGCCGTCATGGCCGCGCTCGGTGCCCGAACGACGCGCGAACCCGGCGGCGAGGGCTACGGCGACGTCCTGCTCGCACGGCTGGCGGGCCAGGCCGATGGCCCCGGTATCATGGTCCTCGGCCACCTCGATACCGTCCACGGGGTCGGCACCCTCGCCACCGATCTTCCCTGGCGCCGCGACGGCGATCGGGTCTTCGGTCCCGGCATCTACGACATGAAAGGCGGCCTCTACACCGCGACGTACGCCATCCGCCAAGTGATCCGCGCCGGCGCCCTGCCCCACCTGCCGGTTACCTTCATGTTCATACCCAACGAGGAGGTCGGCAGCCCCACCACCCGGGCGCGGATCGAGGCGGAGGCGTCGCGTCATCGCTACGTCCTGGTGCCGGAGCCGGCGAAGGCCGGCCGCCTTGTCACCGGCCGCTTCGCCTTCGCCCGCTTCCGGTTGCATGCGCGCGGCCGCCCGGCCCACGCCGGCGCCACCCTCGCCCACGGCCGCAGCGCCATCCGCGAGATGGCCCAGCAGATTCCGCGGATCGAAGCCATGGGCGATCCCGAGCGCGGAATCACCCTCAGCGTTGGCGTCGTCCAGGGCGGCACCTTCGTCAACGTCGTGCCCATGCACTGTTACGCCGAGGTGCTGGCGGTGATGCCCACGCAAGCGGCGTTCGACGAGACCTGCGCCCGCGTCCTCGCCCTCCAATCCATCAGCCCCGATGTGACCCTGACGGTCGAGCCGGGCCCGGTCCGCCCCCTGTTCGAGCCCAACGACGGAACCCTCGCGCTGTACGACCAGGCCGAATCCATCGCCCGCGAGATCGGCTTCGTCCCCGGCCACGGCAGCTACGGCGGCGGCAGCGACGGCAACTTCACCGGGGCCCTCGGCATCCCGACCCTGGACGGCCTGGGCCTTTGCGGCGACGGTGCCCACACCCACGACGAGCACATCCTCTATTCGTCCCTGGTGCCGCGCGCGCGCCTGCTCGCCGGCCTGTTTCAAACTCTCGGATCGGAGCACGAGCCATGACCAACGTCACCATCGGCCTGACCCCTGGCGCCGTGGAGCCCTGGCCCGAGGAGGACCGCGACCTCGCCTTCCCGCTCGAGGAATACCGGGACCGCATCCACCGCGTGCGCAAACGCATGGCCAAGGCCCGCATCGACCTGCTCTACGTCACCGTGCCCGACCACGTCGCCTACCTGCACGGCTTCATCGCGAGCTGGTACAAGGCCAACAGCCCGATGCGCTACCCGCAGCTCTACGGCACCGCGATCCACGTCGATTCCGAAGACTTCATCCACTTCGACAACCCGACCGAGGCCCCGGTCCTGCAGAAGACCTCGGTCGCCACCGACTGCCGTTGGTTCCCCAGCCGCGAGGCGTCGCCGAACCTCGCCTTCATCATGGGGGAGCTGAAGGCGAAGGGCTGGCTCCGGGGCACCGTAGGCATGGAGCACTGGGGCTACATCCCGAACCGCGCCATCAGCACGATGTTCGAGGGCGCGTTCCTGGCCGAAGGCTGCCGCGTGGTCGATGCCAGCGCCATCGTCCGCCGGGTCCGCCGGGTGAAGTCGCCGGCCGAGATCACATACATCGAGGAAGCGACCCGCATCGCCGACATCGGCCACGCCACGGTCATACGGGTCGCGCGGCCCGGAATGACCGAGCTCGAGGTCTACGGCGAGACCCTGCGCGCCATGATGGCGGCCGGCGGCGAATCGCCGGCCCTCGTCCACAGCTTCACCTCGGCCCCGGTGCGCAACGGCCGCGCCGTGGCGGCGGGCCACGCCATGATGGGCCGCAAGAAGATCCGCGCCGGCGAATTCCTCAAGATCGACATCGCCGGGGTCTACTACCGCTACCACGGCAACGTGCAGCGCGGGTACATCCTGGGCGAGGCGCCCAAGTCGATGGTCGAGCAGGTAAGCAAGGCCGCCGGCGCCTTCGACGTGTTCGCGGCCGAGGTCAGGTGCGGCATGACCGTGCGCGAGGTCAATGCCGTGATGCGCCGCTACTACCAGGGTGTCGGCCTATGGGACCAGCCGGGCTGGGCGCTCGGATACGAGCTGGGCCTCAGCCTGCCGCCCGACTGGGTGGGCGAGTTCTACTTCCACGTTCGCGACGACAAATATCTCGACCGAGTGTTCGAGGAGAACATGGTCACGAACTTCGAGAGCATGTTCAACACCTGGCTGGTCGACACCTGCGTCTACGGCAAGACTGGAACCCGCATCCTCTCCAAGACCCCGCTGCAACTCCAGAGCATCGGGTAGGGCGCCCTACCCCGCCGTCGCCCGGTAGAAGGGCAGGCGCATCGGCGCCAGGGGCTCGCGGCCGCGGATTCGGTCGGCGATCTTCTCCGCCATCATGATGGTCGGGCCGTTGAGGTTGGCGGTGACCTCCTTCGGCATCAGGGAGGCATCGACGATCCGCAGACCCTCCACCTCGTGGACCCGACCCTCGTCGTCGGTGACCGAGTTGTCGTCCACCCCCATGCGGCAGGTGCCGCAGGGATGATACTCAGAGCCGACGTTAGCGCGGAGCCAGGCCAGGATCTCCGCGTCGGACTTCACGTCGGCGCCGGGGGTCACCTCGCGTCCGCGATGCGGGTCCCAGGCCCGCTGCCGCACGATCTCGCGGGTCATGCGGATGGCGTCGGTCATCTCCTCCTGATCCGAGCGCTCGGACAGCGAGTTGTATTGGATCGACGGCGCCCGTTCCGGATCGGCGGAATGGAGCTTCACCCGACCCTTGCTCGCCGGCCGCATGACGCTGGTCGAGTACTGGAAGCCCTGGGCCACGGTGATCTTGCCGTGGCCGAACGAGCCCAGCATCGGCAAGAACTCATACTGGATGTTGGGGAAAGCCTGGCCTGGATCGCTACGCAGGAACCCGCCGGTCTCGAAGAACGCCCCGCAGCCGATACCGCTGCGGAACAGCAGCTATTGCAGCCCGATCGCCACCTGCCCGGGGAAGCTCAGGTACTTGGCCGGAGAAGCCCCGCTGATCGCCTCGTACTGGATGGGAAACGACGGGTGGTCCTCCAGGTTGCGCCCAACCGCCGGCAGGGCCGCGACCAGGGGCACATCGTGCTCCGCCAGATGCTGGGGATCGCCGATGCCGGAACGCAGCAGCAGGTGCGGCGAGCCGATGCTGCCCGTGGCGACGATCACCTCGCGCGCCGCCTCCGCCGTCGCCGCCATCCCGTGCCGCCGGTAGTCGACCCCCACCGCCCGCCGCCCGTCGAACCGCAAGGTGGTGACCAGGGCCTCGGACCGGACCGTGAGGTTCGGCCGCGCGCTGGCCGGCCGCAGGTACGCGACCGCCGTGCTGGACCTCCGGCCGTTGCGGATCGTCATCTGGGCGACGTGCAGACCCTCTTGCCGATAGCCGTTGTGATCCGGCGTGATGTGGTGGCCCGCCTGGGCCCCGGCCTCCAAGTACGCCGCGAAGATCGGGTTGTCGGCGTCGCAGCGGGAAACGCCCAGCGGCCCGCCCACGGATCGATACGCGTCCACCCCGCCGGAGAAGGTCTCCATCTTGCGGAAATAGGGCAGGCAATGGGCGTAGGACCAGGCGGGCAGGCCCATGGCCGCCCAGCCGTCGTAATCCAAGGGATTGCCGCGCACGAACACCATGCCATTGATCGACGACGACCCGCCCAGCACCCGTCCGCGCGGCACGTCGACGGCGCGGTCGTTCAGGGCCGGCTCCGGTTCCGTCATGAACATCCAGTTGATCCGCTTGCTGGTCAGCGGGTACGACATCGCCGCCGGCATGTGGATGAACAGGCTGCGATCCGCCGGTCCGGCCTCCAGGAGCAGCACCGTGACGTCCGGGTCCTCGGTCAGACGGTTGGCCAGCACGCAGCCCGCCGACCCCGCCCCGACGATCACGTAGTCAAACGCGGATCCTGCCACCTCGTACCCCCTTTTCCTTCACACGCCCGCCACGGTCTCGGCGATCAAGTCGTCGACCACCGCGCGCATCGCCTCGGTCCGATCGGCGCCCTTGTCCAGCGCCGCCGCGAGAACCCGCCGCTGCCGATCGGCGGAGGTACCACGACGCAGGATCTCCCGGGCCTGCTCCACCTCGGGCAGGCAGCCCAACTCGACAGCGCTCTCGCGGGCGAAGTCGATCAGCTCCTCGACCAGGGTCGCATAGGCCACCAGCTCGCCCTTGCCGAAGTCGATCAGGCTGCCCTCCACCCCGTAGCGCTGGGCTCGCCAGCGGTTCTCCCGCACGAGCATGGGCGGGTAGAGCCGCCAGCGCTGGTTGCGCAGGCGCAGGCGGAACAGGGCCCCGAGCAGACTCTGGTAGAGAGCCGCGATCGTCACGGTGTCGTCCACCCGGGTGCAGACATCGGCCAGCCGCATCTCCAGCGTCGGGAACCGCACGCTCGGATGGATGTCCCACCACAGCTTGGTTCCGTCCTCGATGATGCCGGCGCTGACCAGCCGCCCAAGGGTACGCTCGAACTCGCTGAAGCCGGCGATGTGATCGGGCATGCCGGTATGCGGGAGCGCGTCGAACACCGTCAGCCGGTACGATTTGAGCCCACTGTCCTCGCCCTGCCAGAACGGCGAGGAGGTCTGAGGCACAGGAGGTGCAGCAGGAAGTACGCCACCTGGTTCATCAGGTCGATGCGCGTGTCCGGGTCCTCGATCCCGGCGTGGACGTGCATGCCGCAGATCACCAGCCGGCGCGCGACCGCCTGCAGGTCGCGCGGATCCCCAGGTAGCGATCCTTGGGCGTGGGCTGCTGCTCCCGCCAGCGGGCGAACGGGTGGGTCGAAGCCGCGATCGGCGCCAGGCCGAAGTCCGCCGCCACCGCCGCGACCGTCGCCCGCAGGTGGGCAAGGTCCACCCGCGCCGCGGCGACTGTCTTGCTCACGCCCGTGCCGACCTCGATCTGCGCCCGCAGGAACTCGTGGGTCACCTTCCCGCCGATGCGCCTCTGGCACTCCGCCATCATCGCTTCGGGCAGGTCGACCGCCAGGTCGCGGGTTCGCCGATCGACCAGCAGGTATTCTTCCTCGATCCCGAGGGTCAGGCTGGGCGGGGTCAGCGCCATGGTTCAGATGCGCCGTACTCGGTAGAGCGTCTCGTCGGCGAGGATCGCCGCCAGGGCCTTGTGCACACGGGCGCCCCAACGCGCCGCCCCGTCGGCATCGCCGATCAAGTCCTGACGGATCTCGAACTGCACGTTCGCCAGGCCGCGCGCCGTGCCGTGCACCGGGACCGTATAGCCGTGCTGATCCGCGCCGTTGTACGGCTCATTGTCGCCCACGGTGACCGTCGGGTCCGCCGCCAGCGTCGCGATCAGCGGCTTGGCCAGCCGGTCGTCCCGGTCCCACAGGATGCCGATGTGCCAGGGCCGGTGCCGGGCGTCGAACACTGGGGTGAAGCTGTGGACGCAGACCAGGACCGGAGCGACCCCGCGCCGTTCGAAATCATCCAGCGCCACCGCGATCGCCCGGTGATACGGCCAGTAGGCCGACTCCGCCCGCCACGCCACCTCGGCCGCGCTCAAGTCCCGGTTGGCCGGGACCACGGTCCGGTCGCTCACGGCCGGCGCCGCCGTCGGATCGTCGAGCCGCCGGTTGCAATCCACCACCAGACGCGAATAGCCGGCGAGAAACGCCGCCGCGTCCAGCCGTTCGCTCAGCACCTTCGTGACGGCCGCCGCCCCGATGTCCCAGCCGATGTGGCGGTTGAGGTCCGCCGCGTCGATCCCGAGGGTCCCCAGCGCCCGCGGCACCGCCTTGCTCGCATGGTCGCACAACAGCAGCACCCGCGCCCTGCCCCCCGGGTTCAGGTGGGTGAACGCCGGCGGCTCGTCCGGGTCCAGCATGGGCGCTCGCCGAGAAGTATTGCTGTGGTCGTTCATGGCGATGCGATAATAGCCTGATTCTCGGACCGACCCCGCTCCCATCATTCCGAGTGGCGTGTCGCCACACGACGTGGAAGAGGGCTGGGTTGAGGGGTAGCGCGCCCGTGCGTCACAATGAACCATCCCTGCCCTGGCGCGACGATCCCAAATCCTTCCTCCGCTCCCTGTTCGACGCGGCCGTGACGGCGGTCGCCGCCGATACCTGCCTGCCGCCGCACCTGCCGCCCCTGCCGCCGGGCCGCACGATCGTCGTCGGCGCCGGCAAGGCCGCCGCCGCCATGGCGCGGGCACTCGAGGACCGCTGGCCCGGCCCCCTGACAGGGGTCGTCGTGACCCCTTACGGCCACGGCGTGAAAACCCGCCGGATCACGGTGGTCGAGGCCGCCCACCCGGTTCCCGACGCGGCCGGACTGGCGGCGGCGGGCGCCATCCTCGACCTGGTCCGCGGCCTGGGGCCCGACGACCTGGTGATCGCCCTGGTCTCCGGCGGAGCCTCGGCACTGCTCGTTCGGCCCGCCCCCGGCATCGCCCTCGCCGACAAGCAGGCGGTGACCCGTGCGCTGCTGCGTTCGGGCGCGCCAATTCGCGCGTTCAACACCGTGCGCAAGCACCTCTCCGCCATCAAGGGCGGGCGGCTCGCCGCCGCGGCCGCCCCGGCCCACGTCCTCGCCCTCATCGTCTCCGACGTGCCCGGCGACGATCCGGCTGTGATCGGCTCGGGCCCGACGGTCGCCGATCCCACCACCCACGCGGAGGCCGCGGCGATCCTCGAGCGTTATGGCATTACCGCTCCCCCCTCGGTCGTGGCCTGGCTCGGGGGCAGGGACGACACGCCCAAGCCCGGCGACCCCCGCCTCGCGCGCGCCGAAGCCCGCATCATCGCCACCCCGCGCGGGGGGCTCGAAGCCGCCGCGGCGCGCGCCCGCGCGGCCGGCGTCACCCCCATCGTCCTGTCCGATGCGATCGAGGGCGAGGCCCGCGACGTGGCCCGCGACCACGCCGCCCTCGCCCAAGGCGCCGTTCCCCCTTGCGTGCTGCTCTCGGGCGGCGAGACGACGGTCACGTTGGCCGGCGAAGGCAGCGGCGGCCGCAACCGCGAGTTCTTGCTCGCCCTCGCCGTCGCGCTGGATGGCCACCCCGGTATCCACGCCCTCGCTGCCGATACCGACGGCATCGACGGAGCCGCCGACGCCGCCGGTGCATTCCTCAGTCCCGACACCCTCGCCCGCGCCGCGGCTCTCGGCCTCGACGCCCGCGAAGCCCTCGCCGCCCACGACTCCGGCCCCTTCTTCGCCGCCCTCGGCGACACCTTGGTCACCGGCCCGACCCGCACCAACATCAACGACTTTCGGGCGGTTCTCGTTACGGAATCATGATGTTAGTCCGGGTCACGACGCCCCCCCGAAAAATTTCCACTGACATTCCATCCCCCAATTTTTCAAAGGGACAAATACATCTAGGGACTTTCTTCTTAGCATGATCTTTGCGCACTCTTAGCGTTAACTAGACATTACTTCTTGGTCCCTTCACGGTCCTTGCGTGGAATCATTGTTTTCTGTTCACTTGTTTTTCTTAATCCTTGCCATGCTTGGACGATGAGTAACCGATGGCCTTGAAGACCGGCGCCCCAGGGATCGACACTCTAACCGGCACCGGCCAGATCGACACCCTGCGCGGTCTCGACGGCAGCGACAGCCTGATCGGCGGCGCCGGCGGCGACACGTTGCTGGGCGGCGCCGGCGACGATTCGCTCGGCGGCGGGGCCGGGGCCGACAGCCTGGTCGACGGGGCCGGCAACGATGACCTCGCGGGCGGCAGCGGCAACGATGTCTACATCGTCGACAACACCGAAGATACGATCACCGAGGCGGCCGGCGCCGGCAAGGACACGGTCCGCAGTTCGGTGACACGGACGCTGGAAGCGAACGTCGATGACCTGGTGTTGACGGGGACCGGACCGATCGACGGCACCGGGAACGCCGACGCCAACACGCTGACCGGTGCCGCCGGCAACGATCGCCTGCTTGGCGACGACGGCGATGACCGGCTGCTGGGCGGCGCGGGGGACGACAGCCTCGTTGGCGGCGGAGGAAACGACACGGCGGTCTTCTCCGGGCGTTTCGGGGATTATCAGGTTGACACGGTTTCGGGGACGACCACGATCCTCGACCTGCAGCCGACTCTCGGTGGGGATGACGGAACCGACCAGCTCACGGGGTTCGAGCGATTCGTGTTCAGCGACATCACCAAGGATGTCGACGGCATCACGATCTTCGCGCCCGTGAACCTGGATGACGTCGCCGCCGGCACCGGGGGCTTCAAGATCCAGGGCGAGCTCTTCGCCGATTTCTCCGGCCGTTCCGTGGCCTCGGCCGGGGACGTGAACGGCGACGGGCTCGCCGACCTGATCGTCGGCGCCCCCGGACAGGGCGACTATGACGCCGGGGCCGCCTACGTGGTGTTCGGCAAGGATTCGGACACCGCTGCGGTGAACCTCTCCAGCGTCGCCGCCGGCATCGGCGGATTCAAGATCGTCGGCGAATCCGCCACCGAAGAGTACGCGGGCCAATCGGTGTCCTCGGCCGGGGACGTGAACGGGGACGGGTTCGACGATCTGATCGTCGGCGCCTTCCTCAACGATGCGGGTGGCAATGCCGCCGGAGCCGCGTACCTGGTGTTCGGCGGAGCCTCGGGGTTCGCGACCGTGAATCTCGCCGATCTCGCCGCTGGAATCGGCGGGATCAAGATCACAGGTGAAGCCGCCATCGACAATGCCGGTCTATCCGTGGCCTCCGCCGGGGACGTAAACGGCGACGGGTTCGACGACCTGACCGTCGGCGCCTACGGCAATAGCAGCGTCGACCTCTACAACGGAGCCGCGTATGTGTTGTTCGGCGGCAACCTGACGGGCGCGGTCAGCCACCAGGGCACCACGAACGCTGACAGCCTGACCGGTAACACCGGTGACAACGTCCTCGTGGGTGGTCTGGGCAACGACGTGCTCGATGGCGCGGCCGGCAATGACGTCCTGATTGGGGCGGGTGGCGATGACGTCCTGGTGCTCGATACGGCGGACGACCTGCGCATCGACGGCGGCACCGGCGCGGACACCATCCGCCTGTCCGGGTCAGGCATCACGCTCGACCTGACGACCCTCAACGCCACCGAGCACTACCTCCTCTACACCAACCTCGAGGCCGTCGACCTTACCGGCATCGGCGCCAACACCCTGACCCTCGACATCCAGGATCTCTTCCATCTCTCGACCACGTCCAACGCCCTTCGGGTCGACGGTGACGCGGGGGACGTGGTGACCACCTCGGACGCCGGCTGGGGCGCAGGGGTCGCCGACGCCGACATCGCCGGCTACACCACCTACAGCAACGGCCAGGCCACCCTGATCGTCGACAGCGACATCACCCAGGCCGGCATCCAGGCCTGAGCTCCAGCCCATTTTCACCGCGCCCTGGCCCACGCCTCCGGTGTAAGAACAGGGGATGCGTCGTCGCCGTCTGACCAAGATCGTCGCCACCCTCGGCCCCGCGAGCTCTACGCCGGCCGTAATCCGGGCGTTGTACGACGCCGGGGTGGACGTGTTTCGCCTCAACATGAGCCACGGCAGCCAGGACGAACAGCGCGCCCGCTTCCAGGCGATCCGCGCGCTTGAATCCGAGATCGGCCGACCCATAGGTGTCCTGGTGGACCTCCAGGGCCCCAAGATCCGGATCGGCGCGTTCGCGGACGGCCCCATCGCCCTGGCCACCGGCGACCCGTTCCGGCTGGATCTCGACAAGACGCCCGGCGATCGCACCCGCGTCACCCTGCCTCATCCCGAGGTGTTCGCCGGCATGGAGGCCGGCACCGACCTGCTCTTGGACGACGGCCGCATGCGCCTGCGGGTCGAGGAGTTCGGCCGCGATTTCGCCCAAACCCGGGTCATCACCGGCGGGCCCCTCTCCGACCGCAAGGGCGTGAATCTGCCGCGCGTCCGCCTGCCCATCGGGCCGCTCACCGACAAGGACCGCCGCGACTTGCAATTCGGCCTCGACCTCGGCGCGGACTGGATCGCCCTCTCCTTCGTCCAGCACCCCGACGACGTGGCCGAGGCCCGCCGCCTGATCGCCGGGCGCGCGGCGCTCCTCTCCAAGATCGAGAAGCCCTCGGCGATCGAGTGGCTGAACGAGATCGTCGAGGCGTCGGACGCGGTGATGATCGCCCGTGGCGACCTGGGCGTCGAGATCGCCCTCGAGGAGGTGCCGAGCCTGCAGAAGCGCATCGTCGGCGTGGCGCGGCGCAACGGCAAGCCGGTGGTGGTCGCGACCCAGATGCTGGAATCGATGATCGGTGCCCCCGCGCCCACCCGGGCCGAGGCGTCCGACGTGGCGACCGCGGTCTACGACGGGGCCGACGCCCTCATGCTTTCGGCCGAGACTGCCGCCGGTTCCTATCCGGTCGAGGCGGTGGCGATGATGAACCGGGTCATCACCGTGGTCGAGCGCGACCCGCGCCAGCGCCGCATGCTCGACGATGATCAGGCGGACCCCGAGCGGACCAGCGCCGATGCCATCACCGCCGCCGCGCGCCAAGTGGCGCGCACGCTCCATGCCGCGGCCATCGCCACCTATTCGGTCAGCGGCACCACGACCCTCCGCGCCGCGCGCGAGCGCCCCGAGGTGCCGATCCTCGGTCTCACCCCCAGCCTCGCCATCGCCCGGCGCCTGGCGCTCGCCTGGGGCGTCCACTCGGTCCTTACCGAGGACGCCCACAGCTTCGACGACATGATCGCGCGGGCTTGCCGCGTCGCCGTGGCCGAGGGGTTCGCCGAGCCGGGCAGCCGGATCGTCATCACCGCCGGCATGCCGGTGGGGACTCCGGGGGCGACCAACACCCTGCACGCGGCCTGGGTCGACGGCGGCGCCCGCCGCACCTGAAACCAACGTCCGTTGGTGTGAAACTAAAACTTGTTGTTTCCGTGCCCCCTCGGAGCCGGAGCATTCCCACGAGACGTTAGATCGGCTTGCCTTCCAGTTTTTCGCGCAAGTCCTCGACCCGCAGCTTGATGCCCGTCATGTGCGGGTTGACGACGAGCGCCCGCTCGAGCCAGGCCAGCGCCTGGGCATCATCCTCCAGCGCCGTGAAGATCAGACCCATGCCCGACAGGGCGCCGAAATGGCGCGGCTCAAGGGCCAGCGTTTGTTCCACGGCGGCGATCGATTCGTTGAACCGCCCCATCAGGTAGTACAGGGTCGCCCGCCGGTTCCAACCCTCGGCGAACTTCGGATCGCGCTCGATGATCGCCGTGAAGAACTCTTCGGCCTCCTCGAAGTCACCGATCGCCATGGCCTGTTGGCCCTGCAACATCATCACGGAAATGATCTTGTCGGGACTCTCGTACCAGATCTCCCAGATTTCGCCGGCCAGCGCGTCGGCCTCCCCTTGGTCGGAGGTCTCGATCAGCCGATCAAACAGTTGGGGAAGGCGCGAATCGTCCTGCCCGGCCCCGGCGGCAAGCGGCAGCAAGGCGAGAAACAGGACGACGAGGAAGCTCCGGATCACGACCAAAGGATAACCTCCAAGTCCGGACAGAAACAAGCACGAATGCGTGAATGAGGCACTCAGCCGAGCGCGGTCGGCCGAGGCCCCCCCGTCGCCCAATCGAGCAACGCGACCGTATGGACCACGGGCCGCGGCGAGGCCCCGGCGATCTGCACCATGCAGCCGATGTTGCCGGCGGCGATCACGTCCGGCGCCACCCGCTCGATGTTACGCGCCTTGCGCGCGGCCAGGCGCCCGGCGATCTCGGGTTGCAGGATGTTGTAGGTCCCCGCCGAGCCACAGCAGATGTGCCCCTCGGGCACGTCGCGCACGTCGAATCCCGCCGCCGCCAGCAGCCCCTTGGGCAACGTCGTGATCTTCTGGCCATGCTGCAGGGAACAGGCGCTGTGGTAGGCCACAACCAGACGCGGCACGGTCCGCGTGGGCGCCGGGAGCCCCAGATCCGCCACCACTTCGCTGACGTCGCGGGCCAGCGCCGCGATCCGCCGGGCCCGTGCATCCCATTGCGGATCGCCGGCCAGCAGGTGCCCGTAGTCCTTCACCATGGTGCCGCAGCCCGAGGCGTTGGCGACGATCGCATCCACGTCGCCCAATGCCTCCCAGGCGGCGATGTTGCGGCGCGCGGCGTCCTCGGACTCCGCCCGTCGTCCCAGGTGGTGAACCAGGGCGCCGCAGCAACCCGCCTGGGGTGCGATCACCACCTCGCACCCGAGGCGCGACAACAGTCGGATCGTCGCCGCGTTGATCTCGGGCGCGAGCGTCCGCTGCACGCAGCCGGACAGAAGCGCCACCCGCATGCGCCGCGGTCCCGCGGCGGGTGTCGTGCCCGGTTCGTCCGTTCGCGCCCCGCCGCGCACCGGCAGCAGGCGCAGCGCGGCCCGCATCCGTTCCGGCATGAGCGCACCGAACGGTGCCGCGATGCGTCCCAAGCGCACCAGCGCCCGGAACCGACCCGGCGACGGCAGCACCCAGGCCAGCAAAGCACGGAATCCGCGGTCGAGCAGGGGGCGCCGGTAGGTCGCCTCGATGTGCTCGCGGGCGTGGTCGACCAGATGGCGGTAGTCGACGCCCGAAGGGCAGGTGGTCTCGCAGGCGAGGCAGCCGAGACAACGATCGATATGCCGCACCACCCGTTCGCTGGCCGGCTGATCCTTCTCCAGCATCTCCTTGATCAGGTAGATGCGCCCCCGCGGGCTGTCGAGCTCGTCGCCCAGTTCCAGGTAGGTAGGACAGGTCGCCGTGCAGAATCCGCAATGCACGCAGGTCCGCAAGATGCCGTTGGCCTCGGCCAGTCCGGGGTCGGCGAGCTGGGTCGGCGTGAATGTGGTCTGCATCCCCTACAGCTCCGCGTACATGCGGCCGGGGTTGAGGACACGGCGCGGGTCGAACGCATCCTTCACCCGCCGGGTCAGGGCCGCGAGCCCCGGTGCCAGAGGCTCGAACACGCCCTCCGACGCCCGCGGGCCCGGGGCGGCCCGCATCAGCACGGCCACGCCCTCCGCATCCCGCGCCAGACCCCGCACCCGCCGCGCCCCGACCGGATCGCCGGCAGGGGAATCAACGGCCGCCCACAACACGCTTCCGGCACCATCGACGATGACCGCCTCACCAAGCGCCGCGGCCACGGCGGCGGCCCGCGACGGCGGCAGCGCGAGCCGCCACACCGGCGACTCCCCACCGCCAGCGAGCAGCCCGGCGCCGCCGATCTCGTGCCACAGCATGGTCGAGTTGTGGCCATGCAGCTCCTCGGCCGGCCCCAGGGTCGCGAGGCGATCCTTGACGAGTTTCGCTCGCGCAAGGGTCGACGCCGCCGGGCCTTCGACCCGGACCGCGGTGACCGCGGCCCCCGCCGACGCCACATACCCGACCCCCGAGCGGGCCGCCACGCGGGCCGGCAACCACGCCGCACCGGAGATATCCAGCGGACCGGAAGCAAGCTCGGAGAGTCGCGCCAGGGCCAGCGCGACGCCAACGCCGAACAGCAGGAGGGTCCGCGTCTTCTCGGCCGCGGGCAGCACCTTGACGGTGATCTCGGTCATCACGCCCAGGGTCCCAAAGCTGCCGGCGAGCAGCTTGCAAACATCGTAGCCGGTGACGTTCTTCACGACCTTGCCGCCGGCCTTGACCGTCTCGCCGCGCCCGGTAACGAGGCGAACGGCGAGCACGTGGTCGCGGGCGGCTCCGGCCTTCATGCGCCGGGGTCCGGCCAGATTCGCGGCCACGATCCCGCCGAGAGTCTGGATCCCCTCGCCACCCAGCAGGGGGCCGAGGTCCGGCGGCTCGAACGCCAGGGCCTGCCCGTGCCGGGCGAGAAGCCGTTCGATGTCGACGAGGGGCGTGGCGGCGCGGGCCGTCAGCATCAGCTCCTCCGGCGCGTAGTCGATGACGCCCGCGACGCGGTGGACGTCCAGCACGTCATCGGCGGCGACCGGGCGGCCGAGTCCCCGCTTACTGCCGCCGCCGACGACCTCGAGGGTCGCACCCTTCGCCGCGGCGGCGGCGACGGCGTCGCGGACCTCGGCCTCGTCCGCCGGTGCGAACGTGGACATCAGAAGCGCGGCAAGTCCGGAAAGGCGACCGCGCCCCTGTGGACGTGCATGCGGCCCAGCTCGGCGCAGCGCCGCAGGGTGGGAAAAACCTTGCCGGGATTGAGCAGGCCGTCAGCGTCGAAGGCGCATTTCAGGCGCTGCTGCTGCGCCAGATCGCCCTCGTCGAACATCGTCCCCATCAGGTCGCGCTTCTCCACGCCGACGCCATGCTCCCCGGTCAACACGCCACCCACCTCGACGCACAGGCGCAGGATGTCGGCGCCGAACTCCTCGGCGCGCGCGAGTTCGCCCGGCCGGTTGGCGTCATAGAGGATGAGCGGGTGCAGGTTCCCGTCGCCGGCGTGGAACACGTTGGCCACGCGAAGCCCGTGCCGCGCCGCCAGCAGGGCCGTGCGCTCCAGCACCTCGGCGATGCGGCCGCGCGGGATCGTCCCGTCCATGCAGTAGTAGTCCGGCGAGATGCGGCCGACCGCCGGAAACGCCGACTTGCGCCCCTTCCAGAAGGTCAGCCGCTCGTCCTCGGTCTGGCTTCTGCGCAGGGTCGTGGCGCCGCAGGCGGTGGCGATTTCGGCGACGCGCAGGGCCAGCTCGTCGATCTCCGCGGCCATGCCGTCGAGCTCGACGATCAGGATGGCGGCGGCATCGGACGGATAGCCGGGGTGGCAGAACGCCTCGGCCGCGTCGATCGCCGGCTTGTCCATCATCTCCATGCCGGCCGGGATGATCCCCGCGGCAATGACCTTCGCGACACAACCCGCCGCCGCGACGCTGGTCGGGAACCCGAGCAGGAACGCGACCGCCGACTCGGGCCGGGGCAGAATCCGCACCGTCGCTTCGGTGACGATGCCCAACAGCCCCTCGGACCCGGTGACAACCCCGAGGAGATCGTACCCTTGCGCCGCACCGTGCTTGCCGCCTAGGCGAACGACCTCGCCATCCATCAGCACCAGCTCGACGCCCAGGAGATTGTTGGCCGTTACGCCATACTTGAGGCAATGCACGCCGCCCGAGTTCTCGGCGATATTGCCGCCGATGGTGCAGGCGATCTGGCTCGAGGGGTCGGGGGCGTAGTAGAAGCCGGCATCGGCCACGGCCTCGGTGATCGCCAGGTTGGTGACCCCCGGCTGGACGACGAGGCAGCGGTTGGCGAGATCGACATCGAGGATACGGTTGAATTTTCCGAGCCCGAGGACGATGCCATCGGCAAGCGGCAATGCCCCGCCCGAAAGCCCCGTGCCGGCGCCGCGCGGCACCACCTTGACCCTACGATCACGGCATAACCGCAGGAGCTCCGCCACCTGCCCCGTCGTCTCCGGCAGCACGACCGCCATCGGCCGGGCGCGATAGGCGGTCAGCCCGTCGGTCTCGTACGCCGCCAAGCCGTCGTCATCGGCGATGACCCCCTCGCCCGCGACGATCGCCCGCAAGCCCGCGACGATTCCCTCGCGTTCGGCCAGAACGGCGGCGTCCGGCTCGGGCATGCGCATGGGTCGTTGTCTCCGCATCCACGAATTTCGGTTCGTCGGGGCGGTAAGGGCGTGTGTACCGGCGGGTCTCAAACCCGCCCCTACCGCCCCTACTTCGAACGGAGGGTGCGCCCTGGGAACGCGTTGGGCAACCGGATCGAACGAAAATCCATGCGCCAAAAAGGACGAAGCAGCGCGAAACCCAGCCTACCCCTGGCGGGTCTTCATCCGCCTGTCTTCCTTGTTGATGACGTAGACCCGACCCCGACGCCGGACAACCTGGCACTTCTTGTGCCGCACCTTCGCCGAACGCAACGAGTTCCTGACCTTCATGGGACGGCTCCTGGAGACCCCTCGCGGGGACGCGGGGCTTTATAGGCAACCAGCCCCCATCCGTCAATCTTGGCGGCCGGCTCGGGAAAAATGGTGGGCGCGACTGGGATCGAACCAGTGACCCCTACGATGTCAACGTAGTGCTCTCCCGCTGAGCTACGCACCCGGAATTGTCGCTGCCGGATAGCACCGACCGGGAACCCGCGCAAGGCTTAGTGGTCCGCCCCAAACGCTTGATTCCCGATCATTGTGTTTGGGGCGGACCACAGGATGAGAGTCTCACTAGGGGGTTCGGCCCGACGGATCGAGAACAATCCGTCGGAATCGAACCAGTAGGCTATCCGTCCAGCAGCCGATGCAGCTCGGCGACAAGGTGCGCAGGTGGAAGGGCTTCGACAGGACCTTGGCGTCGATGTTCGGGATGGACCGCGCCTTCAGGGCTACCGCGGCGAAACCGGTGATGAACATGATCTTGATGCCGGGGACTGTATCGGTCGCCGCCGGGCGAGTTCGAGCCCGTCCATGCCGGCATCACGATATCGGCGACCAGGGCGTCGAACGCACCGGGCCGCAGGAGCGGGAGCGCCACCAGACCGTCGTCCACCGCGGTCACCGCGTGCCCCTGCTTGGTGAGCGAGCGGGTGAGGAAACCGCGCAGCGACGCGTCGTCTTCCGCGAGCAGGATGTTCGCCATGGCCGGCACTTTTCCCCAGCGCCCCCAAGGGCGGGGCAGGGTCCATGATCGGCGGTTTATCGTTAACCGAAGGTGAAGACGGCGAACAAGGCGCCGTGACTCTGCGCCGGACATGATCTAAACGGGACTGATGGATAACGACACCCGCATGGCTCAGGACCGCGACGCGCCGGCCGTCGTGATGCGTGCGGCGGAGGGACCCGCGGTCCCCCTGATCGTCTGCTCGCCGCACAGTGGCCGGCACTATCCGGCCAGTTTCCTCGCCGATTCCCGGCTGGAGCTGGCCGCGCTGCGCCGCTCCGAGGACTCCTTCGTCGATGAGCTGTTCGGCGACGCGCCCTCCCTCGGCGCGTCCCTCCTCGCCGCCAACTTCGCCCGGAGCTTCATCGATGTGAACCGGGAGCCCTACGAACTGGACCCGGCGACGTTCGCGGAGCCGTTGCCGCCCTTCGTGAACACCGGTTCGACCCGGGTCGCGTCCGGGTTCGGAACGATCGCGCAGTCGGTCGCCGGCGGCGGGCCGATCTATCGGCGCAAGCTCGCGTTTGCCGAGGCCGAGGTCCGGCTCCGCGACTACTACCGGCCCTACCACGAGCGCCTCGCTGGTCTGGTGTCGGCGGTCCAGGAGCGGTTCGGCCGCGTGCTGCTGCTGGATTGCCACTCGATGCCATCGGCGGGATCCGGGGATCGCGGCGCGAGCGAGATCGACGTGGTGCTCGGCGACCGGTTCGGACGGAGCTGCGACGCCCGGGTGATCGACGACGCCGAGCGATCGCTGCTGGACAGCGGCTTGCGGGTGCGGCGCAACGACCCTTACGCTGGCGGCTTCACCACCGAGTATTACGGGCGGCCGCACCAGGGCATCCATGCCCTGCAGATCGAGATCAACCGTGCGCTCTACATGGACGAGGCGCGGTTCGAGCGCGCCCCCGGCTTCGCCAGAGTCCGCGCAGCGATGCGTCGGCTCCTGGCGGCGCTCGCCGGACTCCGTTTCGGCGCGATGGCCGCGGAATAGACCCTCACCACGGCTTGCCGTCGCGGTGCAGGAAGACCGGGTTCGGCCCGTCGTCGTGGCCGAACATGTCGATGTCCGGATAGTGGTAGGCGTCGCCCGGCATGCGGTCGCCGACCTCCAGATAGACCGCGTCCTTGCCGGTGCGGTTGATCAGGTGGTGGCCGTCGGCGGCGCCGGCCGGGAACCCAGCGACCATGCCGGCCTCGAGGGTCTGCTCGCCGCCGTTCGTCACCAGCACGAGCTCGCCCTCCAGGATCATGACGAACTCGTCCTGGCGTTCGTGCCAATGCCGCTGGGCCGACGCCGCGCCCGGTTCCAGGCGCGTCATGTTCACCCCGAAGTTGCGCAGACCCAGGGCATCGCCCAGGCGGCGGCGATGGCGGCCCTTGACCAGGGCCCGGAACGGTTCGGGGTATCCGGTGCCGGACTTTTCGGCCACGGTCGCCGGATCGATCGCCGGCAGAGTCGGCTTGGGCATGGGAACCTCATCTGTATGCGCGTTGACACCGATCGTGACGACAGCCTAGCGTCCCGGCGGGCGTGGACAAGGCCATACCAGGAAAATAGGAGTCCGATGACGGTCGTGACGCGTTTCCCGCGCCGGGTGCGCGAGATCGAGAACCGCTGGATCCCGCTTGCGGACGGCTGCCGCCTCGCCGCCCGCATCTGGCTGCCAGAGGACGCCGATAGCGACCCCGTTCCGGCGGTGCTGGAATACCTTCCCTACCGCAAGCGCGACAGCACCCGCGAGCGCGACGACCTGACCCATCCCTACGTCGCCGGCCACGGCTATGCGTGCGTCCGCGTCGATATGCGCGGCAACGGCGAATCCGACGGGTTGATGTTCGACGAGTATACCCGGCAGGAACACGCGGACTGCGTGGAGACGATTGACTGGATCGCGCGGCAACCGTGGTGCAGCGGCAAGGTCGGCATGATCGGCATCTCCTGGGGCGGCTTCAACGGGCTTCAGGTCGCGGCCCTGCGCCCGCCGGCTCTCAAGGCGATCATCACCCTGTGCTCGACCGACGATCGTTACGCCGACGACATCCACTACATGGGCGGCTGCCCCATCAACGTGAACCTCGGCTGGGCGTCCACCATGTTTGCCAACTCGTCGCGCCCGCCGGACCCGGAGCTCGTCGGTGACCGCTGGCGGTCCATGTGGATGGAGCGGCTGGACAACACGGTGCTGCTGGTCGATCCCTGGACCCGCCACGCGCGCCGCGACGACACCTGGAAGTACGGCTCGGTGTGCGAGGACTACGGCGCGATCGAGGCCGCGGTCTACGCGGTCGGCGGCTGGGCCGACGGCTACAGCAACGCGATCCCACGGCTGCTGGCCGGACTCAAATCCCCGAAGAAGGGGATCGTCGGCCCCTGGGGGCACAAGTATCCGCACTTCGCCAATCCGGCGCCGCGCTACGGCTTCCTCCAGGACGCCATCCGCTGGTGGGACCACTGGCTGAAGGGCCGGGACACCGGGATGATGGCCGAGCCGATGTACCGGGTCTGGATGCAAGATTCGGTACCGCCCAAGGCGCACTACAGCCACCGTCCCGGGCGCTGGGTGGCCGAGACCTCCTGGCCGAGCAAGAACATACAACCGCGCCCCTTTGCTCTGAATCCCGGCCGACTCGCGGACCAGGCGTCCCCTGAAGTGGCGTTGCCCCTGTCCAGCCCCCAGGAGACCGGGGCGTACGCCGGATCCTGGTGCCCCTACGGCCTCGGACCGGACTACCCGACCGACCAGCGGGGCGAGGACGGCAAGTCCCTGTGCTTCGATTCGGAGCCGTTGCGGGAGAGGGTCGAGATTCTCGGTGCGCCGATCGCGACCCTGGAACTCGCGTCCGACCGACCTCTCGCCATGGTGGCGGTCCGCCTGAACGATGTGGCGCCCGACGGTGCCTCGACCCGGATCACCTACGGCCTCTTGAACCTCACCCACCGCGACAGCCACGAGGTCCCCACCCCCCTGGAGCCGGGCCGGCGCTACCGCGTGCGGGTGCAGCTCAACGACATCGCCCACGCCTTCCCGCCCGGTCACCGGATCCGGGTGGCGATCTCCAACACCTACTGGCCGTTGGTGTGGCCCTCGCCGGAGCCGGTGACCCTGACGATCTTTTCCGGTGCCAGCGGGTTCACCCTACCGGTGCGGCAGCCCCGGGCCGAGGACACCAAGCTGCCGGAGCTGCCACCCGAGGAAAGCGCCCAGCCCACGGCGCGCACCAACCTACGGCCGGGCGCGCTCACGCGGACGCTCGGCCACGACGCCGCCACGGATACCTACGTGGAGACCGTCGTCAACGACACCGGAACCTTCCGCATCGACGCGATCGATCTGGAACTCAGCGAACGCAGCACGCACCGCTGGAGCGTGGCGTCCGACGATCCGTTGTCCGCGCGGGGCGAAATCGCCGCGACGGTCCGCCGCAAGCGCGGCGCCTGGTCGATCCGCACCGAGACGCGCACGGTGATGACCCTCACCAAGGATACCTGGGTCGTCGCCGCCACCCTCGAGGCCTTCGAGGGCGAGCGGCGGGTGTTTTCTCGCACCTGGGATACCGCGATCCCGCGGGACCTGGGTTGACGCCACAAGGGAGCAACCGCGTGAGCCACTACGATCGCCTGCAAACCCGCCTCGACAAGCGGGAAGTCATCATCCTCGACGGCGCCATCGGCACCCAGCTTCAGAAGATGGGCGTGCCCATGAGCGGTACCGCCTGGGCGGCGACCGCGCTCAACACCCACCCCTACACCGTGCGCCAGATGCACGAGAACTACATCAAGGCCGGGGCCGACGTGATCACGGTCAACACCTATTCCGCCGCCCGCCACAACCTGGTGCCGATCGGCCTCGGCGACGTGACCCGGGAGCTGAACCTGCGCGCCGTCATCCTCGCCCAGGAGGCGCGCGACCGCTGCGCCAAGGACCGCCCCGTCTACATCGCCGGCGCGGTCTCCAACTATGGCCTCGTCACCGGCAGCGAGCGGAACGTGAAGGGCTATCACCACTTCCTCGATCGCGTGCCCTGGACCGAGGAGGCGAGCCAGGCCAACCTGCGCGAGCAGGCCGAGATCCTGGCCGAAGCGGGCGTCGACCTGATCCTGGCCGAGCCGACCGGCGGGTCGACCCATCGCCGCTGGGTGATCGAGGCCTGCGTCGCCACCGGCCTGCCGGTGTGGATGGGCTTCAAGTGCCATCAAGACTCGGCCGGTGGCGTGCCCAAGGTGGGCTACCAGTCCGAAGAACCGTTCGCCGACAAGTTCGCCGAGCTCGCGGCGCTGGGCGGCAAGGTGGTGAATGTGTTCCATTCGCCGATCTCCGCCACCAACGCGGCCCTGCCCATCGTGAAGAGCAAATGGAAGGGCCCAATCGGCATCTACCCCGAGGCCGAGCGCCACGACTACGTCGCCGTCTACAAGGACGTGAACGAGTCGACCACCATCGCGCCCGAGAATTTCGTGACCCAGGCCAAGCAATGGGTCGCCCAAGGGGTCCAGGTGATCGGCGGTTGCTGCGGCATCGAGCTCGAGTACATCCGGCCATTGCGCGAGGCCCTGCCGAAACACATCCCCGCCGCGGCCTGAGCCAACCGGGATGAGCGCCGCCGGCAACAAGCCCCGCCGGGTCAAGGAGCGACCCACCGTCTGGATCAAGCTGGCAGACGGCACGCGGCTGGCGGCCCGCATCTGGATGCCCACCGACGCCCGCAAGAACCCCGTGCCGGCGATCCTGGAGTACGTGCCCTACCGGCGGCGCGATTCGACGGCGCCGCGCGACGCCCTGACGCATCCCTACTTCGCCGCCCAGGGCTACGCCTGCGTCCGGCTCGACATGCGCGGTTCCGGCGATTCCGACGCGATCCTGCACGACGAGTATTCGAAGCAGGAGCACGACGACGCGCTGGAGGCGATCGCCTGGATCGCCAAGCAACCGTGGTGCACCGGGAAGGTCGGGATGATGGGCATCTCCTGGGGCGGGTTCAACGCCCTCCAGGTGGCCGCCCGCCGACCGCCGGCCCTGAAGGCGATCATCACCGTGGCGTCGACCGACGATCGCTACGCCGACGACATCCACTTCATGGGTGGCTGTCTGATCAACGACCACATCGAGTGGGCGTCGACCATGTTCGCCTTCAACAGCCGTCCTCCGGATCCCACGGTGGTGGGTGATCGCTGGCGGTCCCTCTGGCTGGACCGGCTGAACCACAACGAGCCCTGGCTGCTCAAATGGATGGAGCACCAGCGGCGCGACGCCCAGTGGACCCATGGGTCGGTCTGCGAGGACTACGGCGCCATCCAGGCCGCGGTCTACGCGGTCGGCGGCTGGGCCGACGCGTACAGCAACGCCGTGCCCCGGCTGCTGGCGGGACTCACCTGCCCGAGGAAGGGGCTGGTCGGTCCCTGGGGCCACGCCTACGCGCATATGGCGAAGCCGGGCCCGGCCATCGGCTTCCTCGCCGAGGCGGTGCGCTGGTGGGACCACTGGCTCAAGGACGTCGACACCGGCATCATGCGCGAGCCCTCCTACCGCGCCTGGATGCAGGACAGCGTCAGGCCCAAGGCGCAGTACGACGAGCGCCCCGGCCGCTGGATCGCCGAGCCGTCCTGGCCGAGCCCGAACGTGACGCCGAGGACCTACGCGCTCAATCGCGGCACGATCGACGACAAAGCCGGCGCGGAGTCGCCGATGATCCTGGCCACGCCCGTCACGACCGGCTGGGCGGGGGGCGAATGGTGCCCTTACGGCTTCGAATCCGAGATGCCGACCGATCAGCGGGACGAGGATGGCGCCTCGCTCACCTTCGACTCGGGCCCCCTCGCGGAGCGAGTCGAGATCCTGGGCGCCCCGGTCGTGACCCTGGAGCTCGCCGCCGACAAGACATGCGCCTTCGTCGCGGTACGGCTCAACGACGTGGCCCCGGACGGCGCCTCGACCCGGGTGACCTACGGCCTGCTGAATCTCACCCACCGCGAGAGTCACGCCGATCCGACGCCGCTCGTGCCCGGACAGCGCTATCGCGTGCGGGTGCGGTTGAACGACATCGCCCACGCCTTCCCGCCGGGCCATCGCATCCGCGTCGCGGTGTCGGAGAACTATTTCCCGCTGGTGTTCTCCTCGCCGGAGGCCGTGACCCTGACCGTCCATGCCGGTGCCTGTGGGCTCGAGCTCCCGGTGCGCCCGCCGCGACGCGACGACGAAACCCTCGCGCCCTTTGGCCCGCCGGAGCATTTGCCGCCGATGCGCGTCACCGAGATCGAGCCCGCGAGCCGGGCGCGCTTCTGCCATCGCGATATCGGCGCCGGCATCACCGAGGTCACGATCAAGCGAAGCCGCGGCAAGACGCGCCTCGAGGACATCGGCCTGACCCTCAGTGCCGGCTGCGTCGACACCCATCGCATCGTCGACGGCGATCCCTCCTCGATGACCTCGACCTCCGCCTGGACGGTGACACTCGAGCGGGGCGATTGGCGCATCCGCACCCAAACGCACCTGGTCCTCGGCGCCACCCCGACGGCGTTCGTGATCAACGGCACCCTGCAGGCGTTCGAGGGCGAGACCCGCGTGTTCGCGCGCACCTGGGACCGCACCATCCCCCGCGACCTGGTCTGACGACGGTGCAGATCGTCACCCAATTTCCGCGCGTCGTGCGCGACCTGCGCAACGTGTGGATACCCCTGGCCGACGGCACCCGGCTCGCCGCCCGCATCTGGCTGCCCGAGGACGCGGCGGCCGATCCAGTGCCGGCGATTCTGGAATACATCCCCTACCGCAAGCACGACGGCACCGGCGGTCGCGACGTGCCGATGCACGCCTACCTCGCGGGGCATGGCTACGGGTGCGTTCGTGTGGATATCCGGGGCTCCGGCGAATCCGATGGCCTGCTTTCCGACGAATACCTGAAGGGGGAGCAGGACGACGCCGTGGAGGTCATCGCCTGGATCGCGCGGCAGCCCTGGTGTACCGGCGCGGTCGGCATGACCGGCATCTCCTGGGGCGGGTTCAACGCCCTCCAGGTCGCGGCGCGCCGACCGCCGGCCCTCAAGGCCATCATCACCCATTGTTCGACCGACGAGCGCTACGACGGCGACGTCCACTACATCGGCGGCTGCCTGTCCTACGACAACATCGCCTGGGGCTCCGCCATGCTGGCGATCGGATCGCAGCCGCCGGCCCCGGACATCGTCGGCGAGGGCTGGCGAGCGATGTGGCTCGAGCGGCTGGAGAACGCCACCCTGCTGACGGCCCACTGGATGCGGCGGCAGCGGCGCGACAGCTATTGGCGGCAAGGCTCCGTGTGCGAGGATTTCGCCGCCATAACCTGTGCCGTCTACGCCGTGGGCGGGTGGGCCGACGGCTACGCAAGCGCCGTCGGCCGCCTGCTCGCCGGCCTCACCTGCCCGCGCAAGGGACTGATCGGACCCTGGGCGCACAAGTTCCCCCATGCCGGGGTACCCGGGCCGGCGATCGGCTGGCTGCAGGAAGCCTTGCGCTGGTGGGACCATTGGCTGAAGGGTCGGGACACCGGGATCATGGCCGAGCCGAGCTTGCGTGCCTGGATGCAGGAGAGTGTGCCGCCGCGGGTTCATTACGCGGAACGCCCCGGCCGCTGGGTCGCGGAGGAGAGCTGGCCGTCGCCGAACATCCGGCCGCTTCGCCTTTTCCTCGACCCCGGCACCCTTGACGACAAGGCGGGGCCCTCGACCAACGTGATCGTCCGCACGCCCCAGACCCTGGGGGCAACGGCCGGCGAATGGTGCCCGTACGGCTACCACGGCGAACATCCCGCCGATCAACGCGAGGACGACGGCCGCTCCATCTGCTTCGACAGCGCTCCCCTCGCGGATCGGATCGAGATGCTCGGGGCCCCCGTCGTCACGCTCACCGTCACCGCCGACAAGCCGGTGGCGTTCCTCGCCGTCCGCCTCTGCGACGTGGCCCCCGACGGCGCATCGACCCGGGTCAGCTACAAGGCGCTGAACCTGACGCGTCGCGATGGGCTCGAGACCGCCAAGCCGATCGAACCCGGGCGGCCCATGACCGTGGCGATCATGCTCTACGATCTGGGGTACGTCTTCCCGGCGGGCCACCGCATCCGCCTCGCGGTCTCGACCACCATGTGGCCGCTGATCTGGCCGGCACCCGAGGCCCCGACCGTGACCTTGACCACGGGGGCGAGCTTCCTCGACCTGCCCGTTCGCGCACCGCGGCCCTCGGACGCCGCCCTGCCCGACTTCGCGGAACCCGAATGCGGACCGCCCGCCCCGATCTCGCTCACCCGGCCCGACCAGCGCCGCCGGCGGGTCGAACGCGATCTGAACGACGGGTCGCTGGTGATGCGCTACACCCGCGACTGGGGCGCCGAACGGCACGCGGACATTGACCTGCTCACCAGCTCGATCGGACAAGAGACTTATCGGATCGTCGAGGACGCCCCTCTGTCGGCACGGCAAAGCAGCAGCTGGACCGTGATCCTCGAGCGCGGGACCTGGAAGGTCCGAACCGAATCCCGAACGACGGTCACCAGCACCGCGGGCGCGTTCCGCGTCGTCGCCACCCTCGACGCCTACGAGGGCGAAACCCGGGTGCTAAGCCGTAGCTGGGACGAAACGATCCTCCGGGATCTGATGTAATGGCGCGTTCGGTCTTCACGGGCGCGTCCGAGTATGCATACAATGCCGCGTTCCGGAGCCAACCGGATGAGGCCGCAAGGCGCGGCCAGGGAAGGTTTTGTCGATGACGCATTTCGCGTCGATATCGGAGCGTGGTTCGGCTGAACCCGACGCGGGTCCCACCTAGGATGTGGGTCTACACCACGCGGCGGCTCGGGCTGGCGATCATCATCGTCTCGGTGGCGATGGCGATGCTGTTCTTCATGATCTATCTGGTCCCGGGCGATCCCGCCTCGATCGCGCTGGGTCCGCGCGCGACGCCGGAGATGAAGTTGGCGTTGCGCGCCAAGATGGGCCTCGACAAGCCGGTACCCATCCAGTTCATGAACTTCTACATCAACGTCATCCAGGGCGATCTCGGCGTCGACGTGTGGAGCAACCGCAGCGTCAGCGTGATCGTGTCCGAGGCCCTGCCCTACACGCTGATCCTGACCGCGCTCGGGCTCGGCTGGGCGATCGTGCTCGGCATCCCCATGGGCTGCTATTCGGCGATCCACCGTAACTCGTGGCTCGACAAGTTGAGTGGCATCATCTCGGTCAGTGCGATAGCCGTTCCGTCGTTCATCGTGGCGCTTTATTGCCTGCTGCTGTTCGCCGTCCGCCTGCAGATACTGCCGGCGATCGGCGCCGGCGAGCAGGGTGACTATTACGACCAGGCGATCCACCTGATCCTGCCGTCGTTCGCGATCGGGCTCGGCTGGGTGGGGTACCTCGCGCGCCTGGTGCGCGCCTCGATGCTCGAGGTGATGGGCGAGAACTTCATCCGCACGGCCCGTGCGTTCGGCCTGTCGGAGCGCACCATCATCTACCGCTATGCCTTGAAGCTCGCCATCCTGCCGACCGTCGCGCTCATGGGCGTCGGCGTCGGCAATCTTCTGTCGGGCGCGGTCTTCGCCGAGATCGTGTTCGCCCGCCCCGGCATCGGCAAGCTGGTCTACGATGCCGTGATCACCCGCAACTACCCGGTCGTCATGGGTGCCGTGCTGGTGACGACGGCCCTGTACGTGGTTTGCACTCTGTTCTCCGATCTTCTCGCCGCCTGGTTGGACCCCCGTGCCCGCGCAACTCTCTGAGGCCATCGCCGCCCCGACCGGCATGACCGGCGCCCAGCGCGAACGGGCCGCGAAGCTGCGCCGGTTCCTGGGCGACCCCTTGGGCGTGTTCGGGTTCGTTCTGGTGCTGCTGATCGTCCTGTCCGCGATCTTCGCCCACGTGCTCACGCCCTACGAACCGGCGGCCATCGACGTGAAGGTGCGGCTGGCCGAGCCCAGTTTCGAGCATTGGGTCGGCACCGACCAGCTCGGCAGGGACGTTCTCACCCGGGTCCTGTACGGCGGCCGGATCGCGCTCGAAGTCGCCGCCATCTGCATCTCGGTGAGCCTTGCCGGCGGGCTCGTGCTCGGCATGTTGGCGGGCTACGGGCCGCGCTGGCTCGATAGCACCCTGATCCTCATCTTCGATGCGGTGCGATCGTTCCCGACCATCATGTTCGCCCTCGCGGTCGTGACCCTGGTGGGGCCGAGCCTGGAGACCATCGAGCTGGTCATCATCGTCACCTCGATTCCCGGCTACGCGCGCATCGTCCGCACCCAGACGCTTTCGCTCAAGACCAACGAATTCATCCTGGCCGAGCGGGCGCTCGGTGCCAACATGGCACGGGTGCTCGGCGTCCATGTGATGCCGAACATCATCGGGCCGCTGATGATTCTCGCCAGCATGGACGTGCCCGTGGTGGTGACGATCGAAGCTGGCCTGTCGTTCCTCGGCCTCGGCGTCCGGCCGCCGACGCCGTCCTGGGGCAGCATTTTGAACGACGGCTACGCCTTCATTCGCAACACTCCCTGGCTGGTGATCGCCGGCGGCGTGCCGCTGATCATCACGACGCTCGGATTCACCTTCCTGGGCGAAGCGTTGCGGGACATCTTCGACCCCAAGTTGCGCCGGGCAACCTGAGCCGATGGATCACGTCCTTTCGATCCGCAACCTTACGATCGACTTCGACACGCCGCGCGGTCGCGTGCATGCGCTGCGCGACGTGAGCCTCGAAGTGCCGCATCGCAAGATCGTCGGTATCGTCGGCGAATCGGGTTGCGGCAAGTCGACCCTGATCTCGGCGGCCCTGGGGTTGCTGGCCAGCAACGGGACCGTGCGCGGCGGCGAGGTCCTGTTCGAGGGCAAGGACATCCTCAAGATGTCGCAGACCGACCTCAGGAGCATTCGCGGCGAGCGCATCTCGATGGTCTTCCAGGACCCGATGACGTCGCTCAACCCGGTGCTGTCGGTCGCGCAGTTGATGACCGATATCCAGTACCGCCACCTGAAGCGCAAACCGGACGAGAAGCGCGCCCGCGCCATCGAGATGCTGCGGCAGGTCGGCATCCCGGACCCCGAGCAGCGGATCGACCACTATCCGTTCCAGTTTTCCGGCGGCATGCGCCAGCGCATCGCCATCGCCATGGCGCTGATCACCAATCCCTCGCTGCTGATCGCCGACGAGCCGACGACGGCGCTCGACGTCACCCTCGAGGCCCAGATCATTCATCTGCTGCGCGAGCTGCACGGCAGCAAATTCCAATCCTCGATCGCGTTCGTGTCGCACAACCTGGGACTGATCGCCGAGATGTGCGACGAGGTCGTGGTGATGTACGCCGGGGAAGTCATCGAGCAGGGTTCGGTGCGCGATCTCTTCCACCGGCCGAGCCATCCCTACACCCAAGCCCTGCTGACCTGCGACCCGGCGCGGATCAAGAAGGCCACGCGCGAGCTGCCGACCATCCCGGGAGACGTGCCGAATCTGATCGACCTGCCGCAAGGCTGCGTGTTCCGCCCGCGCTGCCCCAAGGCCTTCGAACCCTGCGGCAAGACGCCACCGCGGCCCGCCGCGGTCGCGGCCGGCCACGAAGCGCGCTGTTTCCTGCTCGCCCCATGAACGAACTCCTCGAGATCGACGATCTAGTCGTCCGCTTTCGCGTCGTCGGCATGACCAAGGCGCTGCTCAAGGGCATTCGCGATCCGTTCATCGATGCGGTGCTGAACGTCTCGTTCGACGTGAAGGAGGGCGAGACCTTCGGCCTGGTGGGCGAAAGCGGTTCGGGCAAGACGACGCTTGGGCGCGCCATCATCGGCCTTGCCCCCACGAAGTCGGGCAGCATCAAGTTCAAGGGCGTGGAGCTGACGACGCTCGGCGACGGCGCCTTCAAGCAGTACCGCCGCAACATCGCCATGATGTTCCAGGACCCGGTCGCCTCGCTCAGCCCACGCCTGACCGTGCGCTCGCTGCTCGCCGAACCGTTCAAGATCCACAACATGCGGGATCGGGATCTGGACGCCGAGGCGCGCCGGCTCCTGGAGATGGTGGGTCTGAACGACAGTTTCTTCGGCCGCTATCCGCACGAGCTGTCCGGCGGCCAGGCCCGGCGTGTAGGCGTCGCCCGCGCCCTCAGCCTCGAGCCCAAGCTGATCATCGCCGACGAGCCGACCGCTGGACTGGACGTGTCGGTGCAAGGCGAGGTCCTGAACCTGCTTGCCCGACTGCAAAGCAAACTCGGGCTCAGCTACCTGATCATCACCCACAACCTGCCGGTCATTCGTCACGTCAGCGACCGGATCGCGATCATGTACCTGGGCCGCTTCGTCGAGTACGGCCGCACCGAGGAGATCTTCCGCCACGCGGCGCACCCCTATACCAGGGCGCTGATCTCCGCCGTGCCGCAGCCCGATCCGGATCTGCGCCGCGAAATTGTCAAGCTCGTGGGCGAGATTCCGAGCCTCGCCAACCGCCCATCGGGCTGCGAGTTCCACACCCGCTGCCCGTTCGCGCGGACCGAATGCCGGGAGTCCATACCGGCGCAGCGCGAGATCGCGCCCGGCCACGGCCATCGCTGCCACTTCCCTCTGCCGGAACCCGAGGCCGACGCGGCCTAACGCAGTGCGGCTCCTATCCCTTGCGGAAGATCGAAACATGCATCTCGCTCTTTGCCGTGAAGGGTGAACGATCCCAACCGCCCCACCGCTGTTCAAGCTCGAGGCCGGCCAAGCGTAGCGCATCGGCAGGGGCGTCAAGCTCACGCCATCGCGGGTCATCCGGATGTATTGGTACTCGACCACCTGCGCGACCGGATCATGGATCGCGGCTTCAAGCGTGACCGAGGCAAAATCGACGTGAGTCGTCCGCAGGATCTGCCCGTTCCTGAACCGAGCGACATCGGGCACGAAGGCCTCGACCAGAAAGGCTCCGTGATCGTTCAGATGCCCGGCGACGTTCGCGAAACACCGCACCTGCTCGCTCTGTGAGGTCAGATTGAAGAGCGTGTTGAAGATCAGGAAGATGAAATCGAACGTGCCCTCGACGGGGACATCCGTCATGTCTCCGATGGTGACCGGGATCGCGTCGCCGCCCGGCTTTCGCCGAAGCTGGGCCACCATTTCGGGCGAGGCATCGAGTCCCTGGATCGCCAATCCGCGTCCGGCGAGCGGCAGAGCGACGCGCCCCGTGCCGATCGCCAGCTCGAGAATTCTTCCCTTGGCGGCCAACTCCGCGAGCAGCGCGACAGCTTGGTCTGTGGTGCCGGGGTCCTCCGACTCATCATAGTCGGCGGCATTGAGCTTGCCGTACGTTTTCCGGGCCAAAGCCTTTCATCGGGTCCCACCATTGTCTCTCGCGTCGCGTTGGATCCTAGAGCACGTTCCGAGCGGATTGAATCAGTCGGATGGACCCCCCTCCCCCTACCCCTCCCGCGAGGGGAGGGGAAAGATTCGAGTCGACCCATGCGTCCCCCCTCCCCTTGCGGGAGGGGTAGGGGGAGGGGGGTCCATCCGAACGGAACGGGCTCTAGATTCGGGCGGATCGAACCGCATCCCTCGCGGGAGGGGACGCGTGCCTACGTCGTCGCGTCCAGGTCGAACACGTCGCGCCGGAAGGGCACGGCGTCCTCGTCGATCGTCGTGTCCAGCTCGCGGGCGTAGCGGTGGCCCTCGTAGACTGCCGCGGCGATGGTCGCGGGTCCATGACAGTCGCCGATCCGCCGCAACGATCGCACGCCACGCGCGGCCAGGTCCTGGAACAGCCCATCGTCGGGCAGGCGCATGGTCACCGTCACCACCTCGCCCGGTAACCGCACCGAGCGGCGATCGATACCGCTGTACAGCTCGACGGACCCGGCGTTCACCGCCACCAGCTTGTGGCGCACCAGGAGTCGAACCCCGAGCTCCACGAGCCGCGCCTCGATCCGCTCCTGCTCCAAGGTGTACTGGGACCAACTCGCGACCAACGCGGCGGTGGTCGCCAGCACGACCTCATGGCCTTCCTTGCGCAGCAGTTCCGCCAGCACGCTCGCCATGTAGTAGTGATCGTCGTCGAAGATCACGACCGGTCCGTCCGGCCGCCGTCCCGCCATGAGGTGGTCGGGGGTCAGCGCCCGACAGCCAGGCACCGGCTCGCGAATGGCCCGCCCGACCCCGTCGTCGCGCCAGTGGGCGCCGGTGGCGACGGCGACGTGGTCGGCACCGAACTCCAGGACCTGGTCGGCACCCAGGCGGCTCGCCAGGAAGGTCTCGACGTTGGTCATGCGCTGGATCTGGCCGATCCGGTAGTCGCGCACCCGCGCCCAGGCGGCAAGGCCGGGAAGCCGGCTCTCGCGCGCGACCCGGCCGCCAAGCTCCCCTTCGGCTTCCGCCAGCGTCACCCGATAGCCACGCAGGCCCAGCGCCCGCGCGGCCTCGAGCCCCGCCGGCCCGCCGCCGACGATCAGGACGTGCGAATCCGAGCCCTTCGCCGGCATGGTTTCCGGATGCCAGCCCTTGCGCCACTCCTCCCCGGCCGTCGGGTTCTGGGTGCAGCGCATGGGCGCCGACAGGTTGTTCCACGCCACGCAGATGTTGCAGCCGATGCACTCGCGGATGTCCTCGGGCCTGCCCTCCTTGATCTTGTTCGGCAGGAACGGGTCGGCGATCGAGGGCCGCGCGGCCCCGATCAGATCGAGCACGCCCCGCCGGATCGCCAACACCATGGCGTCCGGCGAGGTGTAACGCCCCACGCCGGCCACGGGCTTGCTGGTCATGCTCTTGACGAACGCGATGTACTCCTCCTGATAGCCCTCGGGGGCGAACCGGGAGGTCTTCGAATCGTTGGCCCAGTCGCTCACGTTCACGTCCCACAGGTCGGGAAGCTCGGCCAGCATTTCGATCGCCTCGCGCCCCTCGCTCGCCCACTCCAGGCCGCCCGGACCCATCATCTCGTCGACGGCGAAGCGGACGATCACCCCCATGGTCGCGCCGACGGCCTCCTTGGTCTCCTCGATCAGCTCGCGGAACAGCCGCAGCCGGTTCTCCAGGCTGCCGCCGTATTCGTCGCGGCGATGGTTGTGGCGCGGCATCAGGAAGTGCGACGGCATGGTGCCGTCGTGGCCGGCGTAGACCACGACCACGTCGAACCCGGCGCGCCTTGCCCGGAGGGCGGAATTGCGGTGCCAACGGCGATAGGCGCGGATGTCCTCGCGGTCCATCGCCCGGGCCTGGATCGGATGGTAGGCGTATTTGACGGGCCGGTGATCGGGGCCGATCGGCACCTCGCGGCTGTAGAGGTTGCCGGTGTCCTGGCCGTTGTGCACCAGTTCGATGCCGGCGAGCCCGCCGTGGCGGTGCACCGCGTCCGCCATGCGGGCGAGATAGGGCATGTCGGCGTCGTCCCACAGCCGCGTCTCGGTGAAGGGCGTGACGTCCGCCGTCGCGTGGAAGTCGCACTGCTCGGTGCAGACGATGCCCCAGCCGCCCTCGGCCTTCATGCCGCGCATGGCGATCATGCTGGAAGGAAAAACCCGCCCCATGCCGTTGCAATGGGGCACCTGGTAGAACCGGTTCGGCGCCGTCACCGGCCCGATCTTGACCGGCTCGAACAGCACGTCGTAGCGCGGATCGCGGGTCATGGCGTCTACCCCCACAGTTCCATTGGTGCCGGGTGCATGGTGCCCCCATCATAGCGAATGCCCGGAACCCGGTCGCGCGCGAGGATCAGGGGGCCATCCAGGTCCACGACCCGGGCCATGGGGGCAAGCAACGCGGCCGGGGCCATGGCGAGGCTGGTCGCGACCATGCAGCCGATCATCAGCTCGAACCCCGCGGCCTGGGCCGCGCGGACGAGCAGGATCGCCTCGGTCAGACCCCCGGTTTTGTCGAGCTTGACGTTGACCATGCGGTAGCGGCCCGCGAGGTCGGCAAGGCTTTCGCGGTCATGGAACGACTCGTCGGCGCACAGCGTGATCGGGTAGCTGAGGCGCCCGAGGCCGCCGTCCTTCCCCGCCGGCAGCGGCTGCTCGATCATCGCGACGCCAAGCGCCACCAGATCGTCGGCCAGGGTCCGCAGCAGGTCCACCGACCAGGATTCGTTGGCATCGGCGACGATCCGCGCCTGCGGCGAGCCCTGGCGCACCGCCCGCAGACGCTCGATCACATCGTCAGCGCCGAGCTTGACCTTCAGCAGCGGCCGATCCGTGTTGGCCGCGGCCTGGGCCGCCATCTTGTCGGGCGAATCCAGGCTGATGGTATAGGCGGTCACCACGGCGCGCGGCTCCGGCAGGCCCGCCAGTTGCCACACGGGCGTGCCCGAACGCTTGGCTTCCAGGTCCCACAAGGCGCAATCCAGCGCATTGCGGGCGGCGCATGGCGGCAGGGCCTCCTGCAGCGCGGCCCGGTCCATGCCGGCTTCGATCCGATCCCGCACGGTCGCGATCTCGGCCAGGGCCTTCTCCGGGGTCTCGTCGTAGCGGGGATACGGCCGGCATTCGCCCCGGCCCACCACGCCATCCTCGGCTATCTCGGCGACGACCAGGTGCACCTCGGTCACCGCGCCGCGGCTGATGGTGAAGGTCCCGGCGGTCGGCCAGGTTTCCGCCGCCGCCCGGAGCGTCCTCACGCCAACCGATCGACGATTGCGGCGACCCCCGTGCGCACCGAATCGCACGCCGGCAGGCCGTGTTCGTCGGCGGTCCGCTGCAGCAACGTGTCCGCGTCCGCCGCCGACAGTCGCGACGTATCGAGGCCGAGCCCAACCACTTTCGCCTTGGGATTGGTGAGGTGGGCGGCCGCCTCGGTCGCCGCGATGCAGTCCTTGATCGACGGCAGCTTGCGGTCGGGCAGGCCCCGCATGTGGGCACGGGTCGGCTCGTGGCAGACCACCATGGCATCCGGCTGGGAGCCGTGGATCAAGCCCAGCGTGACGCCAGCGTAGGACGGGTGGAACAGCGAACCCTGACCCTCGATCAGGTCCCAGTGATCCGGATCGTTGGCGGGAGCCAGCCATTCGGTCGCGCCGGAGATGAAATCGGCGACCACCGCGTCCACCGACACGCCATCGCCGGCGATCATGATCCCGGTCTGACCGGTGGCGCGGAAATCCGCCTTCCATCCCCGTTTCCGCATCTCCTTCTCGAGCGCGAGGCTGGTGAACATCTTGCCGCAGGAACAGTCGGTCCCGACGGTCAGGAGCCGCATGCCCGGTCGCTTCGAGCCCTTGCCCACCGCGAACTCCCGGGTCGGATGACGCAGGTCGTACAGCGTGCGCCCCAGCCTCTGGGCCACCGCCTTCACCGCCGGGATATCGCCGAGGCGCGCATGCAGGCCCGCGCCCACGTCTAGTCCCGCCTCCAGCGACGCGACGATCGATCCCGTCCACGTGTCGGGGATGAACCCACCGGCGTTAGCGACGCCGATGAGCATCGTCTTGGCGCCCTTGGCCGCGGCTTCCCCGGGCGTCATCTCGGTCAGGCCCAGGGTCGTCTTGCAGCCCGGCAGGCTCATCTGCGCAAGGCAGCGCTCGGGCCGCCAGACGAGAACCCCCTTGGCCGACTTCGCCGCCAAGTCATCCCGAGCGTCCCCGAGAAACAACAGATATGGCCCGTCCACGAACCCCTCCCTCGCCCCTTTGCTTGATCCGACACTAGCCGAAACCGCCAGCGCCTGTCAGGAGGGTGCTCGTGCCTCGGCGACGGCGGCGTCCACGGCCTTGCCGAGGCGCGCGACGATCTCGGCGAGCTCGTTCTCGGTGGCGATGTAGGGTGGCGCCAAGACCACATGGTCGCCGTATCGGCCGTCAATTGTCCCGCCCATCGGGTAGCACAGCAGCCCATCCGCCATGGCCAGTCGCTTGACCCGGGCGTGCAGGGTCATCGCCGGGTCGAACGGGCGCTTCGTGCCGCGATCCTCGACCAGCTCGATCGCCTGCAGGAAGCCGCGGCCGCGGATGTCGCCGACGTGGGGGTGATTGCCGAAGCGGTCGTGCAACGCCGCCTCGAGGCGTGGCCCCAGGTCGCGCACGCGCGCGACCAACCCGCGTTCGCGAATTGCCCGCTGCACGGCCAGGGCGGCGGCGCAGGCGACCGGGTGCCCCATGTAGGTCTGCCCGTGCTGCAACGCGCCCGAGCCCGCCCGAAGTGCATCGACGATGCGGTCGTGGGCGAGCACGGCGCCCACCGGCTGGTAGCCCGCGCCCAGACCCTTCGCCATGACGAGGATATCCGGTACCACGCCTTCCTGCTCGCAGGCATGGAGGGTTCCGGTCCGCCCCATGCCGCACATCACCTCGTCGAGGATCAGCAATACCCCATGGCGGTCGCAGATTTCGCGCACCCGTTTGAAGTACCCAGGCACGGGGGGCACCGCGCCAAGCGTCGCGCCGACCACGGTCTCGGCAACGAAGGCCAGCACCGTGGTCGGGCCGATCTCCTGGATCTTCGCCTCCAACTCGTCGGCCACGCGGCGCCCGTACGCCTCGTCGCCCTCGTCGACCCGCCGCTCGCGGTACGCGTAGCAGGGCGCGATGTGGTGCACGGCCATCAGCAGGGGCGCGTAAGCCTCGCGGCGGAGCATGTTGCCGCCGACCGCCAGGGCCCCGAGCGTCGAGCCGTGGTAGCTCTGGCGCCGGGCGATGACCTGGCCCCGCTCCCCCTGCCCGGTTTCCAGGGCGAACTGCCGCGCAAGCTTCAGGGCCGCCTCCACCGCCTCGGACCCGCCGGACAGGATGGCGGCGTGGCCGAGGCCCGGCGGCGCGTGGCCCGCCAGCTCGGCCGCCAGGTCCTCCTCCGCGTCGGTGGTGAAGAACGAGGTGTGGACGTAGGCCAGCCGCTCGCTCTGTTCGCGCATGGCGCGGATCACCTCCGCATCGCCGTGTCCGAGGCAGGACACCGCGGCCCCGCCACAGGCGTCGATGTAGCGGCGCCCCTTGTCGTCGACGATATGGATGCCTTCGCCGTAGACCGCCTTCGGCGGGGCGACACGAAGGTTGCGCGACAGGACGTGGCTCATGGATGTTATCCTCCACGCTTCGATCACCCGCCGCAACCATCGCTCCCCGCGCCCATGGCCGATCCGCAGTTCGTACGTGTGGCCGAACGCCATCGGGCGCCCGTCGCCATCGTCATCGACGGCCGGCCGTTCCAGGCGGTGGCGGGCGACACGCTGCTGACCGCGCTTCTGCTCGCCGGCGCTCGGGTCAGGGTCGCCGAGTTCGGCCCCGGCGACCGTGCTGGGTTCTGCCTGATGGGCGCCTGCCAGGACTGCTGGGTGAATCTCGCGGACGGAACCCGCACCCGCGCCTGCACCACGCCGGTCGCCGACGGTCTGTCGGTGCTGACCGCTTGAGCGAGGCACGCATCGTCATCGTCGGTGCCGGCCCCGCCGGTGTCCGCGCCGCCGAAGCCCTGGTCAACCACGGCCTCGCGCCCATCGTGATCGACGAGGCACCCGCCGCCGGCGGCCAGATCTACCGCCGCCCGCCCGCCGGTTTCGCGCGGCCCGCCCGCGTGCTCTACGGCTTCGAGGCGGCGAAGGCCCAACGTCTGCACGCGGCGTTCGAGGCCCTTCGCCCACGCCTCGACTATCGGCCCGACACCCTCGCCTGGAACGTCTCCGAAGGTTCCCTGTGGACGCAGCGGTCCGGCACGATCGAGCGGATTCCCTTCGACCGCCTGATCCTCTGCACCGGCGCCATGGACCGCGTCATCCCGCTGCCGGGCTGGACCCTGCCGGGTGCCTTCACGCTGGGCGGCGCCCAGGTCGCCCTGAAGGCCCAGGGATGCGCCGTCGGCCGCCGCACGGTCTTCTTCGGGACCGGCCCTCTGCTCTACCTGGTCGCCCATCAAATCGCCGCCGCCGGGGCCACGGTCGCCGCCGTCCTCGACACCAGCCGCGCGCGGGATTCGTGGCACGCCCTCGCGGGCCTCGTTGCGGTTCCGACGACCGCGCTCAAGGGCGCCTGGTACCAACTCGATCTGGTGCTGCGCCGCACCCCATGGCACCGCGGCATCCGACCTCTGGCCGTCATGGGCCGCGATCGGGTCGAGGGCGTGCGGTTCCGCGACGCGAACGGAACCGAGCGCGAGATCGCCTGCGACGCCGTCGCCTTCGGCTACGGTCTCAAGCCCGAGACCCAGCTCGCCGAGCTGGCTGGCGCGGCGTTCGCGTATGACGGGGCGGGGCTGTGGCTGCCCCGCGTCGACCCCGCCGGACGGCTCGCGCCCAACGTGTACGCGGCGGGCGACGGCTGCGGGATTCTGGGCGCCGACGCGGCCGAGCTGGCCGGACGCCGCGCGGGCCTCGCCGTCGCGGCCGACCTCGGCCGAACCGTGCCACCGCGCGAAATCGCCGGGATCGAGCGGCGTCGATCCGCCATTCGGGCGTTCCGGGCCGGATTGGAGGTGGCGTTTCCCACCCCGACCGAACTCGCCGCGACGCTGCCCGACGCCACGATCCTGTGCCGCTGCGAGGGCGCGACCGTCGGCGCGCTGCGCACCGTGGCCAACCACAAGGACGCGGGCGAGATCAACCAGGCCAAGGCCCTTTGCCGGGTCGGCATGGGCCGCTGCCAGGGCCGGGTCTGCGGCTTCGCGGCGTGCCAGGTCCTGGCCGCCGCCCGTGGCGTGTCGGTGGAGGCGGTCGGCCGGCTGCGAGCCCAGGCACCCGTCAAACCCCTGCCGCTCGCGGCCCGCCTCCCATGACCGGCACCATGGCAACCGACGTCTGTATCATCGGTGGCGGCATCGCCGGCTGCTCCGCGGCCCTGCACCTCGCCAAGCGCGGCATCTCCGTGGTGCTCCTTGAAAAGGGCCGCATCGGCGCCCAGGCGAGCGGGGTGAATTTCGGCGGCGTGCGCCGGCAGGGGCGCCATCTGGCCGAGATTCCCCTGGCACTCCGGGGCCGCCCGATGTGGGATCGCATGGTCGACCTGGTCGGCGAGGACTGCGAGTTCCGCGCGACCGGCCACCTGCGCCTCGCCCGCGACCCCGCGGACATGGCGGCCCTGGAAACCTATGCGCGCGATGCCGGCGCCCTCGGCCTCGACCTCGAGCTTATCGGCGGCAACGAACTGCGCCGTCGCTTCCCCTGGCTCAGCGAGGTTCCCGTCGGCGCGTCCTGGTGCCCGGGCGATGGCCAGGCCAACCCGCGCGTCGTCGGGCCCGCGTTCGGCCGCGCCGCCCGCGCCGCCGGCGCGGACTTGCGCGAGGGGGAAGAAGCGGCGACGTTCGAGCGCGACGGTAAGGGCTTCCGTATCGCCACCACGTCCGGCCTGGCGATCACCTCCCGCGCCCTCGTCAACACCGCCGGCGCCTGGGCTGGCCGGGTGGCCGGTCACTTCGACGAGCCGGTGCCGATCCACAGCATCGCCCCGCAGATGGTGGTGACCGAGCCTTCGCCCCACGTCATCGGCCCCGTCCTCGGCATCGTCGGCGGCGCCCTCTACCTGCGCCAGATCGAGCGCGGCAACGTCATCTTCGGCGGCGGCGACGGGCTGGCCGACATCGCCACGACGAGGTCCACGGTGCTGCCGCGCAACACGGTCGAGGTCGGCGCCCTCGCCTGCCGCCTGATCCCGCACCTCGCCCGCCTCAACGTCATCCGGGTATGGACCGGGATCGAGGGCGAGATGGCGGACGTCATCCCGGTCATCGGCCCCAGCCGGACCACGCCGGGGCTGTTCCACGCCTTCGGCTTCTCCGGCCACGGCTTCCAGCTCGGGCCGATCGTCGGCGTGATCCTGGCCGAGCTCATCGCCGATGGGACCACGCCTTCGCCCATCGCCCCATTCGACATCGGCCGCTTCGTCGGCTGAGGCGGCCGGCGTTAAGCCGGTTTGAAGTCCGCCAACAAGGCGCGGTTGTTGGGCGTGGCCGCCGGCACGATCGAAGAGCGGCTGATCGCGGCCGTCGCTTCGTACGTGACGAAGACGTAGGCGCCCGACTGCTCCATCAGGTTCTGCATGGTCTCGTACATGGCTTGGCGCTTGGCCGAGTCGACTTCCCTGGCCGCCTCGGCGTTGAGCTCGTCGAACTCCTTGTTGCAGACTCGTTCCCAGTTGTAGACGCCGACCTGGTCACAGACGAACCATTGGGTGGCCCAGAAAGGATCTGGCGCGCTGGTGTAGCGCAGGAACATGAGCTGGAGATCCTTCCAGAACTCGCCATCCGCCTCGACGCCCAGCGACCAATAGGCGCCCGAGTCGTACGTCAAGATCTCGACTTCGATGCCGATCCTGGCCAGCTGGGCCTGGATGATCTGGCAAGCGGTGATGCGGTCGGTCTGACTGAGCACCGACAACGTGCACTTAAAGCCGTCGGGCACGCCTGCTTCGGCCAGCAGACCACGCGCCTTGTCCAAGTCGGGGCCGGCAATCAGGTTGGCGGGGCGATGGCCGATGAGGCCCTCGGCGATGATGCCCGTCGCCCGCGGCGTGACACCGAAGAACGCAGCCTCGAGGATTTCGTCGACGTCGATCGCGTACTGGACGGCCTGGCGGATGCGGATGTCCTCAAACAACGGATGGGCTGTGTTCATGCCGATCCAATAGTATGTCTCGCTCGGCCGCACGATCAGGGTGCTGTCCGCTATTGGGTTGGCTTTCAGGACTGGAATCGAACTGGTGCTTACCAAGGTGTAGTCGATCTCGCCGGCTTGGAAGGCGATCTCCGCTGCCTTATCGTCGGAGATCGGCAGCATCTCGATCGTGTCATAGGCCGGTGCCGTGCCGAAGTAATCCGGGTTGCGCGCCAGCACGATCTTCTGCTTCGGCGTCCAGGAGCCGAGGGCATAGGGACCCGCAACCGCAGGCGGCTCGGTGCTGAATGCTCCGCCAACTCCCTCTACCGCCTTGCGACTGACGATGCATCCGGCGATCCAAGGCAGGGTTGTCGTGAACAAGGGAGCAAAGGGCTCCTTGAGCACAATGACGCCCGAGAGCGCGTCGATGACCTCGACATGGTCGAGCGCGGCCCAATCGCCCCGGTACTCCGACTGCGTCACGGGATCGGCGATTCGCTCGAACGAGAACTTCACATCATCGGTGGTCAGGTCGCCGAAACCATTGGACCACCTGATGCCGGGCTTCAAGCGGAAGCTGACATGGAGCGGATCGGTCTGTTCGATGGCCTCTGCCGCGTCCAAGTACCAGGTCCAGGATTCGCCCGGCGTGTAGCTGATGAGGCGCGGGTAGAGCGCGTAGGCAATGACACCATCGGTCTCGCCGGTGACGACGTGGGCGGGATCCAGGCTGTTGATGTCGGAGTAGACGCGCATACGAAGCGTTGCTCCTTGCGCGCGGGCATGGCGGATGGCCGGCACCGCAACCGCGAGCCCCGCGCCAGTCCGGACCACGCCGCGACGGGTGAAAACGGAACCGTCAAACATGGAATGTTCCCCCACTCCCTAGTTGAAAGATGATAGATCATAGATCTATTATCTGAGTCCCGTAAAGCGGATTCTCGTGGATCCGAGCTATGACTTACGGTGTGGGACCCGAACCTGGCGCGATGGCTTGCAGTTGACGCAGCGCGTCCAGACCTGCGGCGATGCCGACCACACGAGGATAAGGTCTTAGATGCTGACGACCGTCGTGCCCGTCGTTCCCGTCGAGACCGGAACGCTTCTTGATCGGGTCTACCGCGAGATCAAGCGACAGATCATGGCGGGAGCATTCAAGCCTGGTCAGACGTTCGCGACGATGTCGCTCGCTGCCGCCCTGGGTACCAGCACGATGCCGGTGCGCGAAGCCCTGCGCCGGCTCGAGACTGAAAAGGCGCTGCAGATACTGCCTAAACGCGCCGTGCTGATTCCACGCATGACCAAGGCACGGTTCCGTGAAATCACCGACGTCCGAATCGCCCTGGAGGGCATGGCTTCGGACTATGCCGGCCGACGCATCGAGGATGGCGAGCTGCGCGAGCTTGAAGACCTGCTCGGGATGGTGGAGAAGGCACGGAAGGCATCGGACCTGCGCGCGTACCTCGAGGTGCATCAGGAGTTCCACTTCGCCATATACGGCGCGGCGCGACTGCCTGTCGTCATGCCTATGATCGAATCCCTTTGGCTACAGATTGGCCCGGTCTACGGGTTGCTCGACGTCGGCGGCATCAACCTCGGATCCGAGTGTCACCGCTTGGTGCTGGACGGCCTCCATCGGCGCGACGGCGCGCGCGCGCGGGACGCCCTGGCGCGCGACATCGCGCTCGGCGCCGAGGCCCTGCTCAATAGCCACGCCTTCGCCGAGGCCTGAGCGGCAACACCCAGCGCGTCCCAGTCGCGGCCCGGTCCGCATTGTGAGACTTCGCCAAGGGCTCGGCGCGGCCGTGTTACTTTCGAAGCCGTCGCACGTTGACCAGCCTCTGTCGCCTGCCTATGGTCCGCCAGTCATCGCGGAGGTTGGCATGGTCAGTCCGCTCGACGTCGGTTTCGTCCGCTCCCATTTTCCCGCGCTCGCGAGCGACTGGGCGATCATGGAGAACGCCGGCGGCACCCTGGTGCCGCGCCAGGTGATCGAGCGGCTGCACAGCTATCTGTCGTTCAACCAGATCCAACCGGGGGCCGAGTTCCCGATCTCCGCCCAGGCCGCCGAGCGGATCGCCGAATCCGAGCGCCTGATGGCGGCCATGATCGGCGCCGAGCCGGGCGAGGTGCTGATCGGTCCCTCGACCACCATGAACGTGTTCCTGCTCAGCCACGCGATCCGCCCATGGCTGAAGCCCGGCGACGAGGTGATCGTCACCAACCTCGATCACGAGGCGAACAATGGCGCCTGGCGCCGGCTCGCCGAGGTCGGAGTCGTCGTCAGGGAATGGTCCTTCAACCTCGACACGGCCGCCCTGGAGGCCCACGACCTGCGGGCGCTCCTGACCGATCGGACCCGGCTCGTCTGCTTCACCCAGTGCTCGAACGTGGTGGGCACGATCCACGATGTCGCGGGTCTCACGCACATCGCCCACGACGCGGGGGCGCTGGTCTGCGTCGATGCGGTCGCCTACGCCCCTCACCGCCACCTGGACGTGAAGGCGCTGGGGGTCGATTTCTACCTGACCAGCCTGTACAAGATCTACGGACCCCACCTCGGCATGCTGTACGGCCGGCGCGACCTGCTGCGCAAGGCCGATCGGCTGAACCATTTCTTCACCGACGACGACGTGCCGCTGCGCCTCCACCCCGGCGGCGTGAACCACGAGCTGACCGCATCCCTGTCCGGCGTCACGGCGTACTTCGATGCCTTGCACGACCGGCACTTCGGGCCAACGAACCTGCCCCTGCATGACCGGCTAGGCCAGGTCTTCGGCCTGATCGCCGACCACGAGGAGACGTTGTGCCGCCCGCTCCTGGAGTTTCTCGGCGGTCATCCCCGGGTTCGGCTCAACGGCTCGCGCGATCCCGACCAGCGTGCCCGCGTGCCCACGGTCACCTTCACCGTCAAGGATCGCAAGGCCGACGAGATCCCGACCGCCCTTCTGCCGCACCGCATCGGCATCCGCGCCGGCGACTTCTACGCCCGCCGGGCGATCGACACGTGGAATCTCGGCCCCCAGGGCGGCGTCGTCCGCGCGAGCATCGTCCACTACAACACGGTGGAGGAAGTGAACCGCCTGGTCGCCGCTCTGGACAGGGTGATCTGATGAGCGCCCGTAGGGGCGGGTCCGAGACCCGCCCCTACATGAAAAAACCCTACTTCGCCGCGACCGCGACGATCTCGATCTTGTAGTCGGGGGTGGCCAGGCGCGATTCGACGGTGGCGCGGGTCGGCTTGTTCGCCTTGTCGACCCACTTGTCATAGACCGCGTTCATGCCCGCGAAGTCGCGCATGTCGGACAGGTAGATCTGCATCGTCAGGATCTTCTTCTTCGACGATCCGCCCGCCTTGACCGCCGCCTCGACCTTGCGCAGCACGTCCTTGGTCTGGGCGGTGATGTCCTTCTTCGCCGGCGTATCCGCCACCTGCCCCGCGATGTAGACCGTGTCGTTGTGCACGACCGTGGCGCAGTAACGCATGCCGGGATTGATCCGGGTAATACCCATCGGTGATCTCCTTCTGGTTGGGTTGTGGATACGAAACGCGGGCGTCAACCGCCCATGGACATGCCGCCGTTGACCCGCAGCACCTGGCCGGTGATGTACGCGGCCTCGTCGGACGCGAGGAACGCCATCGCGGCGGCGATTTCCTCGGGTTTGCCGTAACGCCGCATCGGCACCAGGCCGAGGGCGGCCTCCAGCCCCTTGGGATCGATCTCGCCCAGCATTTCGGTGGCGATATAGCCGGGCGAAACCCCGTTGACCGTGACCCCCGACCGCGCCACCTCGGCGGCGATCGGGTGAAGCATGGCCGTGATGCCGCCCTTCGAGGCGGTGCAGACCGAGTACTTGTTGCCGCCGAAATCGGCGATCTCGGTGATGCAGGACCCGGTGGCGATGATCCGGCCCCACTTGCGCTTCAGCATGTGGGGCAGGACCGCCCGGGTCATGTAAAAGAATCCGTTCAGGTTGCTCTCCATGGCGCGCGCCCAGTCATCGTCCGTCGACTGGACGAAGGGGCGGTCAATCACCACGCCGGCATTGCTCACCAGGATGTCCAGCCGACCGAACGCCTTCAGGGTGGCGGCGACGATCCGCTCGGCGTCGGCCTTGCGCCCGACGTTGCCCTTGAGGGCGATGGCCTCGCCCCCGGCGGCCTTGATCTCCGCGACCACCGCCTTCGCCTTGGCAATGGTCGTGCGGCAATGGACCACGACCTTGGCCCCGTCGGCGGCGAATCGCTTCGCCACCGCCCGGCCGATGCCGCGCGAACTGCCGGTCACGATGGCGACCCTGCCCTTCAGATCCGTCATGGCCGTCTCCTCCCGCCGGGACCCTAGCACTCGCGGCCGAGCAGCGTCATCAACTCGCGCCACTCGCCCTTGCCCAGACCGCTGCCGCCCTGCGCGACCGTCTCCCCGGCCACCAGCCGGCGCACCACCGCCAGCGCCTTGGCGGAAAACCGCGCCCCGCCCAAGCCATGCTCCTCGAACGCCGCGTGCACCAGGGGCACCCAGCGCTTGACCGTCTCCAACATCGCCTCGGCATAGGCGCGGATCTCGTACTGCGCGTGCGGGTCCGCGCGCAGGCTCAGGAAGTGCAGCAGGTTGTGCAGGTCGATCTTCCAGTACCATTGGGTGTAGACGTTGAGCGTCAGGTTCATGCGGGCGAGCTCTCGGGCCAACCCCTTGCGGTCGGGATCGAGCGGCTTGCCGCCCGGCCCCTCGTTCAAAAGCTGGCCGTAACGCGCGTAACTCCGCCGCGCCTCCTCCTCCAGCAGCGCGAGCACGCTCGCGGCTTCCTCGCCCTGCAGCACCTCGCCCCGGCCCTGGCGATTGACGACGGACTGCGCCGCCAGATGCTCCGGCGCGGGGACGTAGAACTCGTCCTCCACCACCGAATACCGGGCCGAGATCTCGTTCACGTTGGCGGTGCGATGGCGGATCCACTGCCGCGCCACGAACACCGGCAGCTTCACGTGGTACTTGATCTCGCACATCTCGAACGGCGTGGTGTGGCGATGGCGCAGCAGATAGGCGATCAGGCCGGCGTCGTCGCGCACCGATTTGGTGCCCCGGCCATAGGACACCCGAGCCGCCTGCACCACGGCCCCGTCATCGCCCATGTAGTCGACGACCCGCACGAAGCCGCGATCCAACACCGCGATCGGCTCATAGATCACGGCCTCCAGCGCCGCGACCGTCGGCCGGCGGGTGGCCGCGGACTGCCGGCGCTGGGCCGCGATCTCGGCCGCCTGATCGGGTGTCAATCCCATGCCCTCCCGCGCGATGCCCGCACCCTAGCCAAACCGCTCGATTTGCGAAAGCGGGGGCCGAACCTATATACTTCAAGTGTCGGGCGGGAAACCGGCCGACTATGGCGATAAACACTGCGTGGAATAAGCGGAGCGGACCCGGGGGCAGTACCCGGCGCCTCCACCATCACTCGATCTCGCGGCCCGGACGTTGGGCCGTGGGATGGGAAACCAAGGGGGCGAACCAGGATCGACGCACGCGGTAAAGGCGCAACTTTTGCCCGGTATGATTCCGCCGTTATCGGGTCGCATCTACAAACGCCAATGATAATGAGGCGTTCGCTCTCGCTGCATAAGCGTTAGCGCGGTACGGGGGGCACCGGGCAACAGAAGCCCCCCAACGCTTTCTCGGGCGCAGGGTACCATGGCCAAGGACGTGATCAGGTACGACCAGTTGATGCAGGACGCGATGCGGGGCGTCGTCGTCCAGGTTCTCAAGACCGCGGTGGCGGAAGGCCTTCCCGGCAAGCATCATTTTCTCATCAGCTTCCGCACCCATTATCCGGGCGTGGATGTGAGCGAGGATTTGCGGGGCCGCTACCCTCAGGATATGACCATCGTCCTGCAGTACCAGTATTGGGACCTCAATGCCGACGACCATAAGTTCTGGGTGACGCTGAGTTTCAACAAGGTGCCGCGGCGGCTGGTGATCCCGTTCGCGGCCATCACCGGCTTCGCGGATCCCGAGGCGAAGTTCGATCTGCATTTCGCCCCGCGCGAGGTGGTTGAACCGCCGGCGAGGCCGGTCGGCCGCGTTGCCATGCCGGCCACGGCCATCGCTTCGGCGGCGCCGTCATCGGTGCCGCCGTCGGGCGATGGCAACGTCGTGCCGCTCGACACGTTCCGCCGCAAATAGGCGATCCACGAGGGGGGAAGGGGCATGAGCAAGGCCAAGCGCGTGCGCGTGGAGACCGATTCGCTCGGACCGATCGACGTTCCCGGGGACCGCTACTGGGGTGCCCAGACCCAGCGCAGCCTGGAGAACTTCAAGATCGGCGGCCAGCGCATGCCCGAGCCGCTGATCGCCGCCTTCGGCGTGTTGAAGCGGGCCGCCGCGCAGGTCAACCGCGACCTCGGCGTGCTCGATCCGAAGCTCTGCGCCGCCATCGCCAAGGCCGCCGACGAGGTGATCGACGGCCGCCTGATGGATCATTTTCCCCTGGTGGTCTGGCAGACCGGCTCGGGAACCCAGACCAACATGAATGCCAACGAGGTGATCTCGAATCGGGCGATCGAGCTCTTGGGCGGTGTCGTCGGCTCGAAGGCGCCCGTCCATCCCAACGATCACGTCAACATGGGGCAATCGTCCAACGACAGCTTCCCGACAGCGATGCACATCGCGTCGGCAGTCGAGATCAAGTCCCGGCTTCTGCCGGCGCTCGCCAAACTGCATCGGGCGGTCGCCGCCAAGGCGAAGGCGTTCGCCAAGATCATCAAGATCGGCCGCACCCACCTGCAGGACGCGACGCCGCTCACCCTCGGCCAGGAGTTCTCGGGCTACGCCAAGCAGATCGAGTTCGGCATTGCCAGGGTGGAAGCCGTCATGCCCCGACTGCTGCGCCTCGCCCAAGGCGGCACCGCCGTCGGCACCGGGCTCAACGCGAAGAAGGGCTTCGACGTGAAGTTCGCGCGCGAGGTCGCCCGTCTCACCAAGCTGCCGTTCAAGACAGCCGACAACAAGTTCGAGGCCATGGCCGCCCACGACGCCATCGTCGAGGCGTCCGGCGCGCTCAATGTCCTCGCCGTGTCCCTCAACAAGATCGCCAACGACATCCGCCTCCTGGGCTCGGGCCCACGCTGCGGCATCGGCGAATTGATCTTGCCGGAGAACGAGCCGGGTTCGTCGATCATGCCGGGCAAGGTCAATCCGACCCAGTGCGAGGCGCTGACCATGGTCTGCGCCCAGGTCATGGGCAACCACGTCGCCATCACCATCGGCGGCGCGCAAGGGCACTTCGAGTTGAACGTGTTCAAGCCGGTGATGATCCACAACCTGCTGCAATCGATTCGCCTGATCGCGGACTCGTCGGTCAGCTTCACCGACAACTGCATGGTCGGCATCAAGGCGGACGTCGCCCGCATCAACCGCCTGCGCGACGACTCGCTCATGCTGGTGACGGCGCTCAACCCCTACATCGGCTACGACAAGGCGGCGAAGGCAGCGAAGAAAGCCCACGCGGAGGGCACAACCCTCAAGAGCGCGGCCCTGTCCCTGGGCTACCTGACGGCCGCGCAGTTCGATCAGTGGGTCCGCCCGGAGAAGATGATCGGGCCTAGGTAGCCGCGCCGCGGCGTTAACCTTCAGTTCTCATCCAGCAGCCCGTCGAGGAGGCCGTCGCTGTTGCCCTCCTCGACCGGGTCGTCCGCATCCACGGGCGGCAGCTCCTCCTCTTCGGGGGGCGGAACCTCTCCGTCCGATTGAACGGCGTCGTCTTGCGGGATCACGTCGGGCTCGGGCAACGGTTCGGTTTCCAGCGGCGGCGACTCGGTCTCGCCCTCCAAGGGAGGCTCCTCGGCGGCCGGCGCCTCACTGTCGGGCTCCGGCAAGATTTCGACATCGGCCGGGATCAGCTCCTCCAGCGGAAGTTCCTCGGCCGGCTCGGGCAACGCCGCCTCGGCCGGCGTCACCTCGCCCTCCGGCTCCGGAACACCGCCCTCCGTCGGCGCCGTCGCGGGGAGCGCGACACCCTCCCCCGCGGTCTCGCCCACGGTTTCCGAAGAAGCCGGCGCGTCCGCCGGAGCCAGCGTGCCACCATCCAACAGAAGGGCCGGCACCTCCTCGCCGCTCTCGCCCCCCAGGAGCCCGAACGCAGCCGCACCCGACGCCAGCAGGTGGGCGGTCAGGGCGGCTGCGTCCCAGGTCGGGGTGGGCGTGTCGATCGGGCCTGACAGCGCGAACCCGATCGCCGGCAGATCGGCCTCCAGCTCCGCGTCACCCGCCATATCAAGCCGCCACGCCGGCAGGTCGATCTCGCCCCGGCCGCTGGCCGTCGCACCCGTCATGATGGCCCGCAGATCCTCGGTGCGCGCCACCCCTTGGCTGACGAGAAAGCTACCGGTGACGCTGGCGAAGGTCGTCTCCCCGCCCTCCAGGGCCGTGGCGATCAACGCGATCGCATCAACGGGCTGGCTTGCACTGCCCAAGCGGTCGGCGATCGCCCCTAGGTCGAAGCCCCGGAATCGTCCGTCTCGTATGGCCAGGTCGAATGACCCGTCCAGACCGCCGATCAGCTCCCGCTCGCTGTTGCCGCGACCGCGCCCTTTCCAGCGCAAGCCGATGAGCCCCGACAGCTCGGGCATGCCGAGGGCACCGGCATCGGCATCGGTGAGGTCGAGCGCGAAGTCGATCGAGAGGGGTTGTTCCGCCGTGACGTGGCCTGCAAGATTCACGATACCGTCGAAGGTCCGCCCGGTGATCCGGTCGATCGTCAGAACCCCATCGGCAAGACCGAGGGCGATGGTCGCGTCTTCCAAGCCCTGGCCGCGGGCTTCGATCGCCGCGGCGCGCAAGTCCATGCGCCCATCGAACGTTCGCAAGGCGCTCAGATCGATTGGCTCCGCCGACCATGGCTCGTCGACCGACCCGTCGGCGTCGCCGAGGATTGGATCAAGGTTCAATCGGTCGGCCGTCATGTCGGCTGTCAACAGGGGCCGCGGGCCATCGAGTCGGAGCGACGCCGCGCCCGCCAGGCGATTGGCGCCCAGGCCGATGACCAGGCCCGTCACCGCCGCCCCGCCTGGGTCGCCGCTGACCAGGCCCGCCAGATCGAGGGGGCCTAGGGGTCCGGGCACGGTGCCCCCCAGGTGCGACACGAGGTCGCCCGCCTCGGGGTGTTTGACCGCCACCTCCGCGTTCCAGCGCATTCCGTCCGCGCCGAAGGCCAGGTCTCCCTTGGCCCGCGCCGTCGCGCCGATGGCCGCGAGCGTGGCGTCGAACGCAAACTTGTCGCCCGTCCCGCTGCAGGTGCCCTGCACCGCGACCGGCCCCAAGGCGCCGATCGACTCCGGCGCCAAGACGTCCGCGACCCGCAGCACTCGCGCCACGTCGCGCAGGGTGCCGGCGATCGTGACGTCGAACGCCGGGTTCGCCGCCGCGAGGGTCACCCTGCCCGCGACCGCGAGATCGCCGGCGGCCGCCGACGCATCCAGGGCGAGGTCGAATGTGTCGCGGCCACCCGTCACCGTTCCCTGGATGGTGGTCTTGCCTAACTCGCCCCAGCGCTGGGGTTGCGCCATGCCGGCAAGGGTCAGGATGCCACCCAGGTCCGAAGTGCCGATCCGATAGGAGAGGTCGACGTGCCCGCCGATCGGATCGATGGTTCCGGTCACCGAAACGGCCGCGCCCGCCACATCGACCACCACCAGCCGATCCAAGCGAACCCCAGTCCGGGCAAACCCGAACGCGGCGTCAACCCCGGTCAGGGTGACGCCCTGCAAGGTGGCCTGGGCCGCCGTCACCCTGACCTCCGCGTCCACATCCGGGACCGTGCCTGGCGCGTCGGACTGGGCCGGCAGGTAGGCGTCCAGGTTGATCTTGTCGGCGGCGATGGTCGCTTCGACGCGTGGGCGGGGTCCGGGCACGACGCTGATGGAACCGGTCAACCTGGTCTGGTCGATCCGCAGATCCATCGCGCTCAGGGCGATGAGATCCGGGCTCGCGACGAGATCGGCGCCGAGTCCGAGCCTGCGCAGACGATCCTCGGAGACGTCGGGCACGTCGACGGCCAGCCACGCGAGCAGGGACCGCAAGTCGTCCGACGCGGCTTCCACTCTTCCCGCGAAGCTCGGCACGCCCGACTCCGTCGCGACCACTCCCGACAGCGCGATGTCCGATCCCCCGGGCAGCAGGACCGAGGCTCGCTCGACCGTCAATCGTCCATCGCCCAGGTCGACCTTGATCCGGGCCTGCTGGATCACGCCGCCGCGCAAGGTCATGGCATCCACGGAAGCGTCCAGCGATCCGACGAGGCCCGTCGGCAATACCATCGCCCCCGATCCTGTCGTCGCCGCGTCCGCGTTGGGAACCAGCAAGGCATCAAGGTCCAGGAGGTTGATCGCCAGCACCGCATCGACCCGCAGCGGCGCTCCCGGCACGATCGTGGCCGCCCCGCGGGTCCGACTGTCGCCGAGGGCGACTTCCAGGTCGGTCACGGTGATCGCCTCGCCCGACGCGGTGATCACGCCCTTCGCCGCGAAGTTTCCGGTGACGTTCGGTCGCTCCGCCGCATTGGGGATCAGCGCCGCCATGACCTCGTCGATCGCGCCGGCCTTGACCTCCAGTTGTCCGCTCACCTCGGGGCGTTCGGCCAAACCCTCGAGGCTCCCGCTGAATGCGACGTTGGCCCCGCCGACCGTGACGTCGAGGCCGACGGGGATCACCGCCTTCGCCAGATCTCCGATCCGCGCCTTGAACCCGAGGTCGATCCCGCCCGAGGCCAGGGTCCCCTCGGCCGCGAACGGGCCCGCGAGCGAGTCCATCGACGCCACGGCGTCGATCCGATCGGCCTGAAACGTGGTTCCCGCACCCGCGCTGCGAAAAATGAACGTGCCATTGGTGATGGCCACATGATCCAGGGCGATGGGGAGTTGCCCGCGGCCATCCCCCGCCCCGGCGAACTCCCAGTTCGCCCGCCCATCCGCGAGGCGTTCCAGGGTCACCACGGGCTGGACCAAGGTCAGGCTGACGACTTGGAGCCGCCCGGCGAGCAGGGGTCGCAGTGCCAGTTCGGCATCGACCGAATCGAGCCTGACCATGTCGGGCGCGGCGGCATCGGGCAAATTCCCGAGTCGCACGCGGGTGACCGTGACTCGCGGCGAGGGCAGCAGCGACAGGGCGATCGAACCGTCGATCGCCACGTCGCGCCCCGTCGCCTTCTTGACCTCGGATACGATCGCGTCTTTGTAGTCGTTGAGGTCCACGAGCGCGGGAATCGCCGCCAAAAGCGCCACGATCAGAACCAGGAGCCCGCCCAAGCCAAAGAGCCACCACCGCATGGATACCGCTTCTCTCGCTCCGCCGCGTTGGCGTTGAAGAATGTGCTGCGCTAATCTAGAAGACGAGGAGGATACGCGCGATGGCCGATGTGATCGATCTCGCCACTTATCGGAATCGGCGCGAGGGATCGGCGGCACCGGGTCGGCGCCGTGGTCGGCCCTATCGCTACGACCCCGGCCTGCTCGCGGGCAAGGACCCCAAGGGCGGGAACACCGCGCCCCGAGGAAGACCCACGCCGACCGACGACAACCACAAGACGCCCGCCTGATGGCCGATCCGGCGTTCGCCGTCGCGGCCGTTGACCGCGACCAGCCCTATCTTTCCGGCCTGAATCCCGAGCAGAAGCGCGCGGTCCTCGCGACCGAGGGTCCCGTCCTCGTCCTGGCCGGCGCCGGCACCGGCAAGACCCGGGTCCTCACCACCCGGCTCGCCCACTTGGTGGCCAGCGGCAAGACGACTCCCTTTGGCCTCCTGGCGGTGACCTTCACCAACAAGGCCGCGCGCGAGATGGCCGAACGGGTCGGCGCCCTGCTGGGCCGCCCGACCGAAGGGATGTGGATCGGCACCTTCCACGCCATTGCCGCCCGTATTCTCCGGCGTCACGCCGAGCTCGTCGGCCTGAAGTCGACCTTCACCATCCTCGATACCGACGATCAGATCCGTCTGGTCAAGCAGGTGCTGGAAGCTCACGACATCGACGAGAAGCGCTGGCCGGCGCGCCTGGTGCTGTCGCTCATCGAGCGCTGGAAGGATCGCGGGCTCGGCCCCGACATGGTGCCGCGGGAGGACGATCAGAGCCTCGGGCCTCGCCGCGTGGTGGACCTGTATCGCGCCTACCAGGAGCGCCTGCTTACCCTCAACGCCGCCGATTTTAGCGACTTGCTGTTGCACTGCTTGCGCCTCTTCACCGCCCACCCGGACGTGCTCGGCGAGTATCAGAATCGGTTCCGCTACATTCTGGTGGACGAATACCAGGACAGCAACGTCGCCCAGCACCTATGGCTTCGCCTGCTCGCCCAGGCCCACCGCAACCTGGCCTGCGTCGGCGACGACGACCAGTCGATCTACGGCTGGCGCGGGGCCGAGGTCGGCAACATCCTGCGCTTCGAGCGCGATTTCGCCGGCGCCGAAGTGATCCGGCTGGAGCGCAATTATCGCTCCACCGGCCACATCCTGGGCGCCGCCGCCGGCCTCATCGCCCACAACGCGGGCCGCCTCGGCAAGACCCTTTGGACCGAAGGCGATGCCGGGGAGAAGGTCACGATCCGCGGCGTGTGGGACGAGACCGAGGAGGCCCGTCAGGTCGGCGAGGAGATCGAAGCCGGCCACCGCGCCGGGGCGGCCTTGGCGTCGTTCGCGATCCTCGTGCGGACCGGGGCCCAGACCCGCGCCTTCGAGGAGCGGCTGATCACCATCGCCGTGCCCTACCGCGTGGTGGGCGGCTTGCGGTTCTACGAACGGCAGGAAATCCGCGACGCCATCGCCTATCTCCGGGTGATCGCCCAGCCCGACGACGACCTCGCCTTCGAGCGCATCTACAACACCCCGCGCCGCGGTCTCGGCGATTCGGCGCTCGCGGTCCTGCATACCATCGGCCGGGCCCGGGTCTGCTCCCTTTCCCGCGCCGCCGAGATCGTGGTCGAGACCGACGAGCTCAGCCCGCAACGGCGCACCTCCCTGCGCCGCCTGGTCGAGAGCTTCCGCCGGTGGCGCGGGGCCGCCGAGAGCATCCCCGCCGCCGAAGTGGCGGCACTGGTGCTCGAGGAATCCGGCTACACCGCCATGCTTCAGGCCGACAAGTCGCCGACCGCGCCTGGTCGTCTCGAGAACCTGCAGGAGCTGGTCCGCGCCGTCGCCGAGTTCGCGCGCCTGGCGGAGTTCCTCGAGCATGTGAGCCTGGTGATGGATGCCGCCACCGGCAACGGCGCCGACATGGTCAACATCATGACCGTGCACGGTGCCAAGGGATTGGAGTTCCACACCGTCTTCCTGCCCGGCTGGGAGGACGGCATCTTCCCCCACCAGATGGCGCTCGACGAGAAGGGCAACGCCGGCCTCGAGGAGGAACGCCGCCTCGCCCATGTGGCGCTGACCCGGGCAAAGGTGCGGGCGCGGCTGTACTTCGCCGGCCGCCGCCTGGTCCACGGCCAATGGCAGACGAACCTGCCCTCGCGCTTCCTCGCCGAGCTGCCGGCCGAACATGTGGAGCGCCAGGACTCCTTCGGCCAGACGCTCGGGAACGCCGGCCGTCCCAATCACGGTATGCGGCGCGGCGACCACCACCGGGTGATCGCGGCGCCGGCGCCGATCGCCTACCAGCTCAATCCCGCTGCCGATGGCTTCCTGCCCGGAAACCGGGTGTTCCACCAGAAGTTCGGCTACGGCCGGGTGCGCGCGGCCGAAGGCAACCGGCTCGACATCGTCTTCGACAAGGCCGGCGAGAAGAAGGTGATGGCCGAGTTCGTCCAGAAGGCGTGAGCGCGCTCTGGCGGATGACGCTCGCCTGCCCGGCCGCGGCGGTCGCTGCCCTGGTCGATGCCCTCGACGACGGCGTGGGCACCCTTGCGTCCTATCCCGACGCCGCCCCCGGTCGCTGGCGGATCGAGGCGATCCTGCCCTGCGCGCCGCAACGGGTGGCGATCGAAACGCGCCTCGCCCTCATCGCCGCGGCCCTCGGCATCGATCCGCCGCCCCTGACGATCGAGCCCCTCGCCGACGTGGATTGGCTCGCCCGCAACCGCGCGAGCTTCCCGCCCATCGCCGTTGGCCCGTTCGTCGTGCATGGCGAGGGCGGGAGCGCGACGGGGCGCATCCCGATCCGCATCGACGCGGCCACCGCCTTCGGCACCGGCGAACACGCGACGACGCGGGGCTGCCTCCTCGCCCTCGCGGTCGCGGTCCGGCACCGCCGCATCGCCCGCGCCCTCGATGTCGGAACCGGCTCCGGCGTCCTCGCGATCGCCGCGGCAAGGCTCTGCCGTGCCCGGGTCCTGGCGGTCGACATCGATCCCGAATCGGTTATGGTCGCCCGACGCCACGTCCGCGTCAACGGGGTGGCCGACCTGGTGCGCGTGGCGCGCTCCGACGGCTACCGCGCAGCCCTGGTGGCGCGTGGTGCGCCTTACGATCTGGTGCTGGCGAACATCCTCGCCCGGCCCCTCGCCGCCATGGCCCTGGACCTCGCGCGGGTTCTGGCGCGCGGCGGTGTCGCGATCCTGTCGGGTCTTCTGATCGAGCAGGAGCCCTGGGTGCTGTGGCCGCAGCGGGCGCAAGGTCTCGCCCTCGCCCGCCGCTGGCGAATCGACGGCTGGTCGACCCTGCTGCTGACCCGGCGGGCCCCTAACCGCTGACCGGGTAGCCCATCGCCCGAGCCCACAGCATCTGGACCTGATGCACTCCGTGCTCGCTGATCTCGGTCATGTCGCGGTCGACGATGAACCGACCCCGGCTATAGCCTCGCGACCGCAGGCCGCGCTGCACCGCCTCGCAGATTCCCTTGTCTTCCCGCCACAGGGTATTGCCGCCGTAGTTCCGCCGCTCCTCGTTGATCGGCGCGCCGGGCCGCCGCAGGACCTCGTTGATCGTGCGGGTCGTCCCGACCTCGACCGGCTCGAACCGGAAGGCGACCATCTGCGCCTCGCCGGGCAGGACGTTCAGGGTGGTGTTGGGCCACAAGTACCAGAAGTCAACGCGCTGCGAGGAATCGTCGCGGCTGAACCGATACGCCCGGTTGTCGGGGTTCCCAGCCCGGCTCAGGCTGCTGATCCAGGTGTCGTGATTGGTGACCCGGTAGCTCTTGATGTCGACCAGGTCGACGAACGCCGGGTGCGCGGGCGCGCAGTGGTAGCACTCCATGCAGTTCTCGGCGAGCACCTTCCAGTTCGCCATCAGGTCGGCCGGCGGCGGCGCCGCGAGGTCGGGTCCGGCCGGGCCGGCATAGGCGAGCTCGGCCAGGAACGGCACGTGTGCGGCGATCTCCTCGGCGAGGCCCGGATAGGTCTCGGCGATCGCCGCGGCCCCCAGGTCCAGGTTGACGAAATAGAAATCGAGCAGGCGGTCGACCTTCACCGGTTTCAGGCAGAACGCGCCGCCGTCGAACCCGGCGACGTTCTCGCTGCCCCGGGCACTCCTGAGCCGTCTATCGGCATGGTACGACTAGGCGTGATAGGGGCAGGTTATGACCTTGGCCCGGCCGCTGCCGCGCAGCAGTTCGTGGGCGCGATGCTGGCAAACGTTGTGGAACCCGCGCACCTCGCCGTCCTTGCCGCGGATCAGGAACACGCCTTCGCCGACCAGCCAGGTGGCGACGTAGGCGCCGATCTCCGCCAGGCGGCTGGCGTGGGTCACGTACTGCCAGGATCGGGCGAAGATCTTATCCTTCTCCTCGGCCAGGATCGCGGGGTCGGTGTAGACGCGGCCGGGCAAGGTATGCGCCCGCCGTGGATCGGCGATCAGGGGCTCGGTGTGGTTCATGCCCCATTATCACCGCGAATCGAGACCCTGCCAACCGCGCCGGGACTCAAGCACGCACCCAGCGCACCTCGGTGTTGATCGAACCATCGGACTCGAGCGTCATCGTCCGGTACCCGGGGCAATCCTCGATGTACGCCAGCGCCCCCGGTTCCAGATCGAACTGGGCCGCGGTCGACGGCGTGCCCATCAACCTGACGCCGCGGCGCAGCGCATCGACGGCCGCGTGGGCGTGGCCCCAGGCGAGACCACGCACATGGGCGTGGCGATCGATCACCCGGAACAGCCGGCTCCATCGGCCAGCGGGCAATAGTCCGCGCCGCTCCCCATCTGGATCGGATTGTGATGCAGGCAGATCAGCACCGGCTTCGTCGTCTGCCGGGCCAGCGTCCGGTCCAACGCGCCCAACCGTTCGGGGCCGAGGTGGCCGTGGTTCTGTCCCGGGATCGTGGTGTCGAGGAACAGGATGCGCCAGCCGCCAGCCGGCCACAGCGGCTCCGCCCGGATGGTACCGCCCGCGAGGCTCCGCGGCATGGCGGCGGGGTCGTCATGATTCCCCGGCAGGGCGAAGACCGGGACCTCCAGCCCCACGAGGATGGGGCGCAGACGGCGATAGGCCTCGAGGGAACCATCGGCCACCAGATCGCCGGTCGCCAGGACCGCGTCCGGCGGCCAATCCCCTGCCCTGGCATGGGCCACGACCCGGCCAAGGGTGGCCAGCGGGTCGACGTCCAGAACGCGTTCGCCCACCCGCGCGGTCAGGTGGCAGTCGCTGATCTGAACCAGGCGCAATGCAGCCATGCCTCACCTCCAACCCGGCGAAGGGTACCATTGCCCAAGCGGGCAGGACTTGCCATCATCCTGGGTGTTGTCGCGGAGACCCGTCATGGCCCGACCCGTGCCCCGGAAACCCGAGATCGCTGAGCAGCTTCTGCCGCCGGCGGCGTACCTGTCCGACGCTTGGTTCGAGCGCGAGCAGCGCGAGCTGTTCTCCCGCGCCTGGTCATTCGCCTGCACCACCCCGGACGTGTCGGAGCCCGGCGACTATCTGGTCGTCCAGGTTGGCCGTTACCCGATGTTCGTGATCCGCGACCGGGACGGCGAGCTGCGCGCCTACCACAACATCTGCCGCCATCGCGGCACCCAGGTGCTGGAGGGCAAGGGCAATCAGCGCCACGGCATCGTCTGCCGCTACCACACCTGGACCTACAACCTCGACGGCTCCCTGCGCGGCCTGCCGAAGCACGCCGAACTGTTCCCCGACCTGGACGTGAAGCGCATCGGCCTGCACAAGGGCAGCCTCGGCGTGCTGGGCGACCTCGTGTTCGTCAACCCGGACCCGGACCCGGAGCCCTTCGCCGACTGGCTCGGCGGAATCGAAGGGACCCACATGTGGCCCCACCGCGTCGCCGGACTCTCGGAGAAGCGCCCAATCCGCTACGACATCGCCTGCAATTGGAAGTTGTTCTGCGAAAACGCGATGGACGGCTACCACCTGTCCTACCTGCACGACAAGACGCTGATGGGACCAGATTCGATGCGCCAGGATTGGGATGCGGTGGGTCGCCATTGGGTGTTCATCAGCTTCGGCGAATCGGCGAACCGGCAGGACACTCAGTATTCCCCGATTCCGGGCGTCGATGCCTCGGGCCGCCACCCGGTGGTTTGGCAGTTCTTCCCCAACAGCGGCGTGCTAGGGACCTCGATCTTCTTCTCGGCCTACACCATCGTCCCGGTCGCCCCCGAACGCTGCTACCTCGAACTGCGCACCTGGATGATGCCGATGGAGACCCAAAGGGAGGAGAAACGCGTTCGCCCCTCGGGCTCGTCGGGCCACGGCACCATCATGCCCGACGGCAAGCGGTTGATCTCGATCCCGACCCTCAGCGGCCACGCCATGGACTCCCTGGACTTCCAGATCGAGGACATGTGGATCTGCGAGCGTCAGCAGGGGGCGCTGCGCTCGCCGCGCTTCCAGGTCGGACCGCTCGCCGCCCGGGTCGAGACCGCGTTGACTTTCTTCCAGCGCAACATCCTCGATTTCGTCCCCCTCGACTCCCCGCTCTCGCGCGCCGCGGAGTAGGCTCGGTGAATCCAGTGTTCTCGCCGCCGAAGAGCCCTTCCCCGCGCGGGCTCGAGGGCGAACGCCGCCGCCCGAGACGGTAAGGAGAGGGGGCGATGCCGAAGACCGTATTTCTCGGCGACGCCGAACTTGCGCGCCTCCTCGCCGCGAGCTCCGCGGGCATCTCGGTCGCGGACGTGCGAGAACTCGTCGCCGGCGTGCTGGCCGCGCCCGAAGGCTGGGACCCCGACGCCTGGTTGACGCTGGTCGCGCCGCGGCCGTCGCCCGAACTCGCCGAGCAACTTCGCGCCCTCAAGGCGACCCAGGGCGGTGCCGAGGATTCGGGCCCGAACGGCGCCACCCGCCTCGCGGCCTTGCGCGCGGAACTGGCGCGCCGCGGCTTCGACGGGTTCGTTGTGCCGCTCGCCGACGAGCACCAGGGCGAATACCTCCCGCCCCGGGCGCGGCGTCTCGCCTGGCTCACCGGCTTCACCGGCTCGTTCGGCCTCGCCGCCGTGCTGGCCGATAGGGGTGCGATCTTCGTCGACGGCCGCTACACCCTGCAGGCCGAGGCCCAGGTCGACGGCGCCCTGTTCGAGCGTCATCACCATACCCAGAGCCCGCCCGAGGCCTGGCTCGCCGCTCATGCGAAGCCGGGCGCCAAGGTCGGCTTCGATCCCTGGCTCCATACCAAGAACGACGTGGAGAAGATTCGCTCCGCCCTCGCCAAGGTCGGCGTGACGTTCGTGGGCGCGTCCCCCAACCCGCTCGACACGGTGTGGTCCGACCAGCCGCCGCCGCCGATCGCCCCCATCGTCCCCCATGACGAGGTCTTTGCCGGCCGCCCCTCCACCGCCAAGCGGCGCGACATCGCCGCCTTGATCGTCAAGGAGGGGGCCGCGGCCTGCGTGCTGTCGGACCCGGCCTCGATCGCCTGGCTGCTCAACGTCCGGGGCGGCGACGTGCCGAACGCGCCCATGCCCCTCTCCTTCGCCATCGCCCATGCCGACGGCCGGGTCGACCTGTTCGTCGATCGCCGCAAATTGGCCCCCGGGCTCGGCCAGCATCTCGGCCCCGACGTGGGGTTGCACGATCCCCTCGAACTCGGGTCCGGCATCGACGCCGCAGTCGCCGGCGGCCGGCGCTTGCTGTGCGACCCGCGCTCCGCTCCCTACTGGGTGTTCGAGCGGGTGCGGGCCGCCGGATCGGAGCCGGTCGAGGCCGCCGACCCTTGCGCACTTCCGCGCGCCCGCAAGAACCCGATCGAGCTCGACGGTACCCGCGCGGCCCACGTGCGCGACGGCGCCGCCATCACCCGCTACCTGGCCTGGCTCGAGGTTGCTGCCGCCACAGGCACGCTGACCGAAATCGACGCCGCCGATCGGCTCTATGCCGTGCGCGCCGGGGGGACGCTCTATCGCGGCCCGAGCTTCGACACGATCTCCGGCGCCGGCCCCAACGGCGCCATCGTCCACTACCACGCGACGCCGGAGACCAACCGCAAGCTGGAGCCGGGTTCGCTGTTCCTGCTCGATTCGGGCGGGCAGTACCTGGACGGCACCACCGACATCACCCGCACCATCGCCATCGGCACCCCGACGCCAGAGATGCGCCGGCATTTCACCGCCGTCCTCAAGGGCCACATCGCCCTCGCCCTCGCCCGCTTCCCGGTCGGGACCACCGGATCGCAGCTCGATGCGCTCGCCAGACAGCCCCTGTGGCAATTGGGGCTCGACTACGACCACGGCACGGGCCATGGGGTCGGCAGCTATCTCAGCGTTCACGAAGGCCCGCACCGCATCTCGAAGGTGGCTAACTCGGTCGCTCTCGAACCGGGCATGATCGTCTCCAACGAACCCGGCTACTACCGCGCCGGCGCCTATGGCATTCGCATCGAGAACCTGATCGTGGTGGTCGCGGACGAGGGCGGCAAGCGCCCCATGCTCCGTTTCGAGACCCTGACCCGCGCGCCCATCGATCTCAACCTGGTCGATCGTTCCATGTTGACGGACACCGAGATCGCCTGGCTCGACGGCTACCACAAGGAGGTGCGGGAGGCGGTCGGACCATCCCTGGACGCGACTCAGGCGGCGTGGCTCGCGCAGGCGACCCGCCCGCTGGAACCGATGCCGGGATGAAGCACGCCGGCGACGTGGCTCTGGACCAGCTCGACGATCTGTTGGCCCGCCTCCGCGCCACCGAGACCTTGCGCGAACGCAAGCGCGGCATCTTCTATCGCGGCGGCACGGCCACCCTTCACTTCCACGAGGACGCCGCCGGACTGTTCGCCGACCTGAAGGTCGGCGCCGCGTTCGAACGCCATCCGGTGACGACCGCCGTCGAGCGGCGCGCCTTTCTCGCCACCTTTAAACGCCACATCGCACGAGAGCCATGACCAATCCCCATCTCGCGACCCCCTCGGGAAAGCACCGCGCCCGCGCCCTCGGCATCCCGTTCGACGGCCAGCCGGGCGCCAACAACGCAATTACCGACGTCCCCGGGGTCGAGGTCGGCTACGCCACCCTGATCCGGGGCGACGGCCCGTTGGTGGTCGGCAAGGGCCCGGTGCGGACCGGGGTCACGGCCATCCTGCCGCGCGGCCACGGGGGCCTCGGCGAACCCTGCTTCGCCGGCACCTTCAGCCTGAACGGCAACGGCGAGCTTACCGGCACCATTTGGATCGAGGAGGCCGGCCGGCTCGGCACGCCGATCACCATCACCAACACCCACTCCTGCGGCATCGCCCGCGACGCCACCATCGCCTGGCAGGTCCGCAAGGACGCACGCTACGTCGATCCCTTTGCCTTGCCGGTCGCCGGCGAGACCTACGACGGCTGGCTGAACGACATCAACGGCTTCCACGTGAAGGAGGACCATGTTTTCCAGGCCCTCGATGCCGCGCAGGGCGGGCCGATCGAGGAAGGCAGTGTCGGCGGCGGCACCGGCATGATCGCCTATGAGTTCAAGGGCGGCTCGGGCACCGCCTCGCGGGTCGTCGCCTACGAGGGGCGCCGGTTCACCGTCGGCGCCTTCGTCCAGGCAAATTTCGGGGTGCGCGATCAGCTCGTGATCGCCGGCGTGCCGGTCGGCCGCCACCTGCCCGAGGGCAGCTTCCGCGCCAGAGAAAGCGGTTCGATCATCGCGGTCATCGCCACCGACGCGCCTCTCCTGCCGCATCAGCTCAAGCGCCTGGCCCGGCGCATCGGCCTCGGCGTCGGCCGTTCCGGCGCGGTGTCGGGCAACAGCTCCGGCGACATCTTCCTCGCGTTTTCCACCGCGAACCTCGGCGCGGCGGGGGCGAGGCTGGGCCTTCCCGCCGCGACCTTCATACCCGAGGACCAGATCGACTCCCTGTTCACGGCCGTCATCCGTGCGACCGACGAGGCGATCCTCAATGCCATGGTCGCCAACCAGACCATGATCGGGCGCGACGGCCACACGGTCCTGGCCCTGCCCCACGACAGGGTCCGCGAGCTGCTCGCCAAGTATGGCCGCTGATCCCAGGCGCGAGACCCCATCGGGCAAGCCCCGCGCGCGCGCGCTCGGCGTGCCCTTCGATGGCGAGCCGGGTCCCAACAACGCCATCACCGACGTGGCCGGGGTCGAGGTCGGCTACTGCACCCTGATCCGCGGCGACGGCCCCTTGGTCGTCGGCCAGGGCCCGGTGCGCACCGGCGTCACCGCCATCCTGCCGCGTGGGCGCGGGGCCGTCCTCGACCCCGTCTTCGCCGGCACCCACGATCTCAACGGCTGGGGCGAGCTCACCGGCACCCACCGCATCGAGGGCGCGGGTCTCTGCGGCGGGCCCATCACCATCACCAACAGCATGTCGGTCGGCGTGGTGCGGGATGCCGCCGCCCGCTGGCTCGCCGACAACCAGAACCCCGAGCGGCTCATGGATCTCATGGGCCTTTCGATCCGGGTGACCGGCGAGACCTACGACGGCGATCTCAACGACATCGTCGGCCAGCACGTCCGCCCCGAGCACGTGGTCCAGGCGATCGAGGGCGCCCGCGGCGGCCCCCTCGAACTGGGCAGCGTCGGTGGCGGCACCGGGATGATCGCCTACGAGTTCAAGGGCGGCTGTGGCTCGGCCTCGCGGATCGTCACCTGCGACGGGCGTGCCTACTCCGTCGGCGTCTTCGTCCAGGCGAACCACGGCCTGCGGCGCGATCTGATCGTCGCCGGCATTCCCGTTGGCCGGATGTTGGGCACGGACCGGGTGCGGGCCGACGACATGGGTTCGATCATCGGGGTCTGCGCGACCGATGTGCCGCTGCTGCCCCAGCAACTGAAGCGTGTGGCCCAGCGTGTCGGCCTCGGGCTCGCGCGCACGGGGGCGATCGCCAGAAACGGTTCCGGTGAAATGTTCTTGGCCTTCTCGGTCGCGAATCCGGGCGTGCTCGGGGCCACGGAGGGCCCGCGATACGCTTGTTTCGTCCACGACATCCACCTCTCGACCCTGTTCGAGGGAGTCGTGAGCGCGGCCGAGGAGGCCGTGATCGACGCCATGGTCGCCAATGCCCCCATGACCGGCCGCGACGGCAGAACCGTCCCCGCCCTACCCCACAAAGACTTGATTTCGTTGCTTTCCCACCATCGGCGTCTGACGTCCTAACCTGGACCGTTTTGGAACAGGGGCGGGACAAGGTGTCGGTGCCTTGGTCACCTGGGCGACTCGTCCGTTTCCGATCGGTATGGTTAATTCGTGGTTAATCAAGGGTTTGTGCCTTGGCACCGAGCTTTGGCACGGACCTTGGAAGGAGAGGTAAGGGACAGCGATGTCCTCAGGGCGCTCTCCCGCCATCCCCCCTCCCGCCTCGTCAGGCCGGCGGGGGAGCGCCCGACTACCCCTCAGCAAGTTTCATCCACCCATCCTCGTCGATCGTCGCGACCCCGAGTTCCCGGGCCTTGGCTGCCTTGGACCCGGCGTCGGCGCCGACCACCACGAGGTTGGTCTTGCGCGACACCGATCCCGCGACCGTGGCGCCCAGGCTCTCGGCCCTGGACTTGGCTTCGCTCCGGGTCATGCGCGTGAGGCTTCCGGTGAAGACGATGGTCTTGCCGCCAAGGGTCGCTGAACCCTTGGCCGCCGCCGCATCCAGGACCCGGACGTGGCGGGCGACGCCGTCCAGCATGGCGCGGTTGTGCGGTTCGGCGAAGAAGCCGATCAGTTCTTCCACCACCTTGTCGCCGATCTTGTCGATGCTGTTGAGTTCGGCGACCGCTTCGCCGTCGCCCTCCGCCGCGGCTTCGACCTTGGCGCGCAGTTCCCGCCACGTCCGGTACGTCCGGGCCAGGACCTTGGCCATGCCTTCGCCGACCCGGCGAATTCCGAGGGCAAACAGAAACCGCTCCAGCGCGATCTCGTGTCGGGCGGCGATCGCCCGGAATAGGTTGCCCGCCGAAACCTCGCCCCAACCGTCGCGCTCCGCGAGCGGCGGCCCACCGATCCCGTCCCTGGTCCGCAGCGTGAAGATATCGGCGGGTTCGCGGATCAATCCCGCCGCGTGGAACGCCTGGATCTGCTTCTCGCCAAGGCCCTCGATGTCGAAGGCGTCGCGACTCACGAAGTGGCGCAAGCGCTCGACCGCCTGGGCCGGGCAAATCAGCCCCGCGGTGCAGCGCCGCGCCGCCTCGCCTTCCTCGCGCACCGCCAGGCTGCCGCACGCCGGGCACGTGGTGGGGAAAACGAACGGCCGCGTGCCCTTGGGCCTGTCCTCGACCACGATCGCAACGACCTGGGGAATCACGTCACCGGCCCGCTGGATCAGCACGGTGTCGCCCACCCGGATGTCCTTGCGGGCGATCTCGTCCTCGTTGTGCAGGGTCGCCCGCGACACCACGACGCCGCCAACCGTCACCGGTTCGAGCTGGGCGACGGGCGTGAGCACGCCGGTCCGTCCCACCTGCATGACGATCTCCCGCAGCACGGTCCGCGCCTTCTCCGCCGGGAACTTGTGGGCGATCGCCCAGCGCGGGGCGCGGCCCACCGCGCCGAGCCGTGTCTGCCAATCGCGCCGATCGACCTTGTAGACCACGCCGTCGATGTCGTAGCCGAGCCGCGCCCGCGCCGCTTCCAGCTCGCGATGGAACGCGATGCAGGCTTCCGCATCCGCACAGACCTTGGCCATGGGGTTGATGGCGAAGCCCATCGCCTTGAGACGTTGCAGGCATTGCCAGTGGGTGTCCCCCAGATCTCCATCCACCTCGCCCCAGCCGTAGGCGAAGAAGCGCAAGGGGCGCTCCGCCGTGATCTTCGGATCGAGTTGCCGCAGGCTCCCGGCCGCCGAGTTGCGCGGGTTCGCGAAGCGCGCCTCTCCAGCCCGCTCGCGCGCCTCGTTCAGGGCGAGAAAATCCCCCCGTTCGATGTACACCTCGCCGCGCACCTCGATCCGCGATGGAACATCCGCACCGCGCAGCCGCGCCGGGATCCCGCGCACCGTTGCCAGGTTGGCCGTCACGTCTTCCCCGGTGGTGCCATCACCCCGGGTCGCGCCCAGAACGTAGCGGCCGTCGCGGTAGCGGGCCGCCACCGCCAGGCCGTCGATCTTGGGCTCGGCCACGGTACTGACCTCCGCGTCCGCCGCCAGTCCCAGGAATCGACGCACCCGCGCCAGGAAATCGACCACGTCATCGGGCGTGAATGCGTTGTCGAGGGACAGCATCGGCACCGCGTGGGTGACCTTGGCGAAAGTCGCCGCCGGTTCCACGCCAACCCGCCGGGATGGGCTGTCCGCGCGCACCAGATCCGGGAACCGCGCCTCGATCCCGTCGTTGCGCCGACGGAGCGCGTCGTACGCGGCGTCCGAAATCTCCGGCGCATCCAACTGATGGTAAAGCCGATCGTGGTGCGCGATGCGTTCGGCGAGGCGAGCAAGCTCTCGCGCCGCGGTCTCGGGATCAAGGGATTCGACCGGAACACCCGCCGATCCCCCGCCCCTCACGACGCGCCCGCCCGGATCAGGCTGGCCGCGGCGGCGCGCGCCTCGTCGGTGACCCGTGCCCCGGCCAACATGCGGGCGATCTCCTCGCCCTTGGCTGAGGCATCGAGGGTCGCGACCGCGATCCGCGTCCGCCCGCCGCGCGTATCCTTCATCACCCGCAGATGCTGGTGTCCGCGCGCGGCGACCTGCGGCGCATGGGTGACCACCAGCACCTGCGCGGCCCGGCCCAGGCGGGCAAGCCGGGCGCCGACCGCATCCGCCACCGCGCCGCCGACCCCGGCATCGACCTCGTCGAAGACCAGGGTCGTCGGTGTCCCCACCTTGGCCAGCACGACCTTGAGGACCAGCATGAAACGCGCGAGTTCGCCGCCGGAGGCGATCTTGTGCAGGGGGCCCGGCGGCGCCCCTGGATTGGTCGCGACCTCGAAGCTCACGGTCTCCGCGCCTTCGGCCGTCCAAGCCTCGCGCGGCCGCTCCGCGAGCCGCGTGCGGAAGCTGGCGCGATCGAGCTTGAGCGGCTTCAGCTCCCCCATCACCGCGGCGTCCAGGCGCTTGGCGGCACCGGCCCGCGCCGCGCCCAGGGCCTTGGCCGCGACGACGAAGTCGGCATCGGCGGCGCGCATCGCCTCGGCGGCGCCCTTGACCGCGCTCTCCCGGTCCTCGAGCGACGCCAGCTCGGCGAGCAACTGAGTCTCCAGCCCAGCCAAGGCATCGACCTCGACCCGATGCTTGCGGGCCAGGGCACGCAGACCGAACAGCCGCTGCTCAATCCGCTCCTGCCTGGCCGGGTCGGCGACAAGGCCGCGGCCGGCCGCGTCGATCAGGGCGATCGCCTCGCCGGTTTCGTTCAGGCAGCGATCGAGCGCGTCGGCGATCCCTCGGAACAGCTCCGGATCCACGCCGGCACCGCGCGCGATGGCCCGGTGCGCCGCCCGCAGGCGTGCCTCGACGGCGTGGCCGTCGGCCAACTCGGCGCGCGCGGCCTCCAGGATCTCGGCGAGCTTCTGGGCGTGATTGAGTCGCGTTCGAGTCGAAGCGAGCTCGGCTTCCTCCCCTGGCTTCGGCTCCAACTCGGCGAACTGCTCGAGGGTGCGCTCGAGCTCCGCGGCCCGCATTGAGCCATCCCGTGCCGCCGCCTCGACCGCGGCATGGGCCGCCCGTGCCGCGCGGGCGTGCCCGTATGCCGTGGCGAGGGCCGCCACGTCGGCCTGGTGCCCGCCGAAGGCATCGAGGATCGCGCGATGGGTTTCGGGCCGCAGCAGCCCACGCGCCTCGCCTTGACCATGGACCTCGACCAGGGTCTCCCCCAGCGCCGCCAGAAAGCCGACGGTCGCCGCCTGGTCGTTCACCAGCGCCCGGCTGCGGCCATCCGCCGTCAGCACGCGGCGCAGCACGACCTCGTCGGCCTCAACGTGGCCGGCCTCCACCAGCATGGCGCGGGCGGGATGGCCCGGCGCCAAGGCGAATACCGCCGTCACCACCGCCTGGTTCGCGCCATCGCGCACCAGACGTTGCTCGGCGCGGTCGCCCAGCGCCAGGCCCAGCCCATCGAGGAGAATCGACTTGCCGGCCCCGGTCTCGCCGGTCAACACCACGAGGCCGTCGTCGAAGTCGATGTCGACCGCCTCGATCAGGACCAGGTCACGAATGGAAAGCCGGGTCAGCACCGTGGTCGCCGGCGTCAGAGCAAGCCACCGAACGCGCGGCTGATCCACGAGCCTTCGTCCTCGATCGGCTCGAGATTATTGTCGACGAGCAGGCGATAGCTGTCCACGTACCAGCCGCTTCCGGGAAAGTTGTAGCCGAGCACAGCCGCCGCCGTCTGGGCTTCGGTTTCGACCCCAAGCGCCAGATAGGTTTCGACCAGCCGGTGCAGCGCCTCGGGTACGTGGCTCGTCGTCTGGTACTTCTCCAGCACGGTGCGGAACCGGTTGATCGCGCCAATATGGTCGCTGCGCCCCTGGTAGAAGCGCCCGATCGCCATCTCCTTGCCGGCCAGATGGTCGTGCGCCAGGTCGATCTTGAGCTTGGCGTCGCGGGCGTAGTCGGTCCCGGGAAACCGTTGCACCACCTCGTCCAGCGCCTTCATGGCCAGCTCCGTCAAGCGCTGGTCCCGCTGCACGTCCGAGATCTGCTCGTAGTACGACAGCGCGATCAGGTAGTAGGCGTAGTCGACGTCGTCGTGCCCGGGATGAAGCTGGACGAATCGATCGGCGGCGATGATCGATTCGTCGTAGGCATTGGCCTGATAGTAGGCGTACGCGGCCATCAGCTGAGCCCGCGTCGCCCAGACCGAGAACGGATGCTGGCGTTCAACCTCGTCGAACGCCTCGGCCGCGACCTCGTACTCCTTCTCCTCCGCCAGGTCGACGGCCCGGTTGTAGAGCTCCTCGACCGGCTGCTCGACGTAGGAGTCCTCCGTGTCGACGCAAGCCCCGAGCAACAGGACAGCGACCGCGATCAGCGATCCCTTGAGTGTGATCATCCGCATCGTCATGGGGCGGAGTCTAGCATCCGAGCGGTCCCGCGCCCAAGCTCACCCAGCCTCCGCGACGCGATCGGGAGCCGGTGCCCCGAGCGCCTCGTGGCGCCAGGCGTCCGGGTCGGCGAAGAGAGCCCGCAACAGGGCATTGTTGAGCCCATGCCCCGACCGTCTGCCGATGAAACGGCCGATCAGCGGGGCGCCCGCCAGGTAGAGGTCGCCCAGGGCATCGAGGATCTTGTGGCGGACGAACTCGTTGGCATGCCGCAGCCCGCCCGGGTTCAGCACGCGGTCGCGGGCCACGACGACGGCATTGTCCAGGGATCCGCCGCGGCCGAATCCGGCGGCCCGCAGCGCGTCCACGTCGTCGAGGAACCCGTACGTGCGGGCCGGCGCGATCATCGTCCGGAACGATCGCGGGGTCACCGCCACGATGTCGTGCTGCCGCCCGATCGGCGTGCCCGCGTGATCGATGGCGAGGTCGAGCACCAGCCCTTCGCCCGGCTCCAGGGAGGCGTGGGCGGCGCCATGATCGACGCGCACCAACTTCAACACGCGAATCCCGCGCCGTGGCGCGTCCTGGGCCACCAGCCCGACGGCGTCGATCAGGGCGACGAACGGGGCCGCACTGCCGTCCATGATCGGCAACTCAGGGCCGTCGATCTCGATCACCGCATTGTCGATCTCGAGCCCGGCGAGGGCCGCCATCAGATGCTCGACGGTGGCGACCGTCACGCCGTCGGCCGATCCGATCGACGTCCGCAGGCGGGTTTCGACCACGTGGCTATGCCGCGCCGGGATGGGCGGGGCGCGATCCCCAAGATCGATGCGGCGAAACTGGATGCCGCCGTCCGCCCGGCCAGGGCGCAAGGTCACGGTGGCGACCACGCCATCGTGCAGCCCCACGCCGTGAAAGGTCACGGGACCGCCGACCGTCTGCTGCCAGGATTCGCTCACCGCGCCACCCTAGGGCAATCGTGGGTCGGCGAGAAGGTCCCGCCCCCCGTGTCATGTCCCGAAGGAGACGACACGGGGAGAGAGTTATCTAGTGGTCCGCCCCAAACGCTTGATTCCCGATCATGGTGTTTGGGGCGGACCACGGGATGAGAGTCTCATTGGGGGTTTGGCCCGACGGATCGGAATCGATCCGTCGGGCCAAACCACTAGTTCAGTTGGCCTGGCGCCGCAGGAACGCCGGGATGTCGAGCACGTCGTCGAAGCTGCTCGCCGCGAGCCGGTCCGCCGGTTGCGGGCGGAACAGCTCCGATGCGGCGGTCTCGACCGTCGCCTCGGCCTTCGGCGCGGGCTTGGGGGCCTCGGCCGGAGCCTTCTCGACCTTCGCCCGACCCGCGCCGGTCATCCGCTCGAGCAGGCTCGGGATGCGGCGACGCTCCTCCGTCGCCTCGGCGGCCCGGGTCACGGGTGCCACGGGAGCGAACGGACGCTTGGGTTCGGCCGGCCGGGTGGGGATGAACCGATCGCGCACCGCTTCCTGCGGCTGCGGCGCCGGCTCGGCCTTGACCGGGGCGGGTTCGGGCCTCGCCGCCATCGTCGGGGCCGGGGCAGGCGTGGGTGGCGCCGGCACGTCGAGCGCGACTTCCTGCATGGCAAGGGCCGTTTGCCCCGATGACGCGAGCACCTGGGTGGTGCGCATGGCCATCGCCGCCCCCTCGGCCGCCGCGATCAACGGTGCCGCGGCCGCCCCGACGGCGGCGTGCGCCGCCTGGGCCACGGCGTCGCCGCCCTTCACCAGCACGGGACGCATCGGGGTCCCTTGCGGACGCCCCAACGTCTGCGCCCGGAACGGGCTCTGGCTCGCGGACGCCTGGGCTTCGATGCCGGTCGCCACCAGCGAGATCCGCATCCGCCCCGTAAGGGCCTCCTCGAACGTCGCACCGAAGATGATGTTGGCGTCGGGATCGACCTCTTCCCGGATCCGGTTGGCGGCCTCGTCGACCTCGAACAGGGTCATGTCGGAGCCGCCGGAGATGTTGATGAGGACGCCGCGCGCACCCTTCATCGATACGTCGTCGAGCAGCGGGTTGCTGATCGCGGCCTCGGCGGCCTCGGTCGCCCGCTTCTCGCCGCCCGCCTCGCCGGTGCCCATCATCGCCTTGCCCATCTCGCTCATCACCGTGCGCACGTCGGCGAAATCGAGGTTGATGAGGCCCGGCTGCACCATCAGGTCGGTGACGCCCCGCACGCCGGCGCTGAGCACCCCGTCGGCCATGTTGAAGGCATCCGCGAACGTGGTCTTGTCGTTCGCCACCCGGAACAGGTTCTGGTTGGGGATGACGATCAGGGTATCGACGTATTGTTGCAGGTCGACGATCCCCTCCTCGGCCACCCGCATGCGCTGGGTGCCCTCGAAGTGGAACGGCTTGGTGACGACGCCCACGGTCAGGATACCCATCTCGCGCGCCGCGCGGGCGACGATGGGCGCGGCACCTGTGCCGGTCCCGCCGCCCATGCCGGCGGCGATGAAGCACATGTTGCTACCCTGCAGGTGGCTGATGATTTCCTCTATGGCCTCTTCCGCTGCGGAGCGTCCCACGTCCGGCCGCGATCCGGCGCCGAGGCCCTGGGTGAAGGACACCCCGAGCTGGATGCGCCGATCGGTGAGGCACTGGCTCAGCGCCTGGGCATCGGTGTTGGCACAGACAAAGTCGACGCCCGCGAGCTTCGTCCTGATCATGTTGTTGACCGCATTGCCGCCGGCCCCGCCAAGGCCGAAGACGATGATTTGCGGCTTCAACCGCTGCGTTTCCGGAATCCCTAAATTGAGTGCCATGTCTTCCTCCAGGGCATTACCGCCCGCCTAAGTTCCACACGCGCGCGATCGCTCGCACGCTCTTGCGCCACGTCTTCGGCCGCTCGGCCTATCCGTCCCTCATCCCCGTCCCACGCCATGTCCCTCCTCCTTCATGGTTTTGTCCCTTGCGCCACCCCGTCGTTCAGAAGTTTTCCTTGAACCATTGGCCGATCCGCCCCATGCGCTCGAGCAAGCTCGCCTGCGCCACCCAAGGCGCCAGCATCGCGTCGTCGTTCGAGCGCGCCGCGTACCGCAACAGACCCGCGCAGGTGGCGAACGCCGGCCCGCCGTTGGCCTCGGACAGGCCCTTGAGCCACAACGGTTTGCCGATCCGCACCTGTTTGCCGAACAACTGGCCGGCGAGTTCGCGTGCGCCCAGAAGCTGGCAAGCACCGCCGGTCAGGACCAGGCGGCGCCCCGCGGCCCGGTGAACCCCGGCGGCCTCCAGCCGCCCGCGCAGGATCTCGAGGGTTTCCTCGACCCGCGGCCGGATGATGCTGACTAGAAGGGACCGGGGAACGTGGTTGATCCCGCCGGGCTGGCTTTCGCCGAGCGTCGGCACGTCGATCACCTCGCGGTCGTCGTCGCGGCTGGTGACGGCGCTGCCGAACAGGATCTTCATGCGATCGGCGTGGGCCGATGGGGTCGACAGCACCCGCGCGATGTCGTTGGTCACGTGCATGCCGCCGATCGGCACCACGTCGGTGTGGACGCAGGCCCCGTCGACGAACACCGCCGCCGACGTGGTTCCGGCACCCATGTCGATCACGGTGACGCCCAGCTCGATCTCGTCCTCGACCAGCACGGCGAGCGCCGAGGCATAAGGCGACACCGCGTGGGCGGCCACGTCCAGGTGGCAGCGGGCGACGCAACCGTCGAGATTGCGAAGCGGCCCCGCCGCGGCCGTGATCAGGTGGACGTTCACCCCCAGCCGGTCGGCGATCATGCCGCGCGGATCGCGAATCCCGTTGGTTCCGTCGATGCTGTAACCCACCGGCAGGCTGTGCAGCACGATACGGTCGGGGCTTTCGGTCGCGATGCGGCTGTGCCCCAGGATGCGGCGCATGTCGCGCTCGCCGATCTGGTGACCGCCGACGGCGACCTCGACCGCGAGGGTCTGCGAGCTCGGCCTGCCGGTCACGACGCTGACCACGACCTCGTCGATGCGTTCCCCGGCCATCTGCTCGGCGGTCTGGACGGCGCGGGCCACCGACTCCCCGGCCGCTTCCATGTCGACGATCGCCCCCGCCTCGATGCCGCGGCTGACGTTGTGGCCGATCCCGACGGCCCGCAGGCCACCGCCGTCCTCGGGACGGGCGATAAAACAGCAGACCTTGGAGGTCCCGATGTCGATCGCGGCTCGGATGGGAGGTGCGGTGCGCGACAACATGCTCATCGCCCCCTCCCCGCCGATCGTGGTGATCTGCCGATGCTCCCCGCCATGCTCCCCCTCAGGTGCTCTCGCCGGTTCCGGTCTCGCGGATCGTCTTCAGCGCTTCCGCTCCCTCGGGCGTAAGGCGCAGAAACATGCGGTCCGCCAGACGCAGGTCGATGGTCTGAACCTCGCGCTTCAGCAGCGCATGCGTGCGGTCGAGTTCGGCGACGTGCGCCCAGGCCGCGGCCAGGCCGTTGGCCGGCATCCGAACGGTGATCCCGTTCGCGAAGCGGATGTCCCAACGGCGCTCGCCGACCCGAATCGCGGCGGTCACCATGGCGGCGACCGCGGGTTCACCGGCCAGCACCGCCAGCAGCTCGGCCGCATGCTCGGGCGCGCCCTCGCCCACGACGAGGGGCAATTCGCTGAACCACCGCGGATCGACGCCCGCGATCACTTCGCCGGAGCGATCGATGACCTTGGCCTCGCCGTCGTTCTGCCACAGGGCCATGGGTCGCCGTTCCGTCAACCGGACGATCAGCACGTCCGGCAGGCGTCGCTCGATCACGACGGCATCGACCCAGGGCAGAGCCGCCAGCCGATCGCGGCGCGTGGCCAGATCGAGGAACAGCAAGGGCTCGCCGATGGCGACGTCGAGGGCGGCGATCAACGCCTTGCGGCCGGTCTCGCGCCGACCGCTGGCGTAGACTTCGCGCACTCCCATGCCCATGGCGACTGTCGCGCGCTCGGTCGCCGCGCCGATCGCCATGGCACGAGCGATCAGGACCGGCTGCCACCACGGCCGTGCCAGCACGCCGATCGCCACCGCGATCGCGACTCCTGCGACCGCCACGAGAATCCGCCGCCGTGGCCATGGATTCGCGGCCTGGCGACGCGGCTTCCGTCGCCCGGCGGCCGGCGCGCGCGGCTCCGCCATCAGGTGTCGCATCGCGCCTCCTCGACCATCCAGGACACCAGGCGCGGGAAGTCGATGCCGGCCGCCGCCGCCTGCTCGGGCACGAGGCTGAGCGGCGTCATGCCCGGCTGGGTGTTCACCTCCAGGAGGTACAGGCGGCCCGGTTCGCCCGCCGTGTCGTCGTAGCGCAGGTCGGCGCGGCTGACGCCCCGGCACCCGAGGGTGCGATGCGCGAGCACGGAGATGCGCTGCGCCTCGCCGAACGCCGACCTGTGGATCGGTGCCGGCACCAGATGGTCGGCGACTCCCTCGGTGTACTTGGCCTTGTAGTCGTAGAAGCCGAGCCGCGGCCGTATCTCGGTGACGCCCAGGGCGCGATCGCCCATGACCGCCACGGTGATCTCGCGGCCCGGCACGTAGCGCTCCACCAAGACCGCGTCGCCATGGCGGAAATCGTCGTCGACCAGGGTCGCGCGGTTGTCGCCCAGCCCGACGATGCGCACGCCGACGCTCGAGCCCTCGTTGATCGGCTTGACGACGAAGGGCGGGTCCATCGGCGGCCCCGCCGGCGTCGCCTCCCGGTGCACGACAATCCCTTCCGCCGTCGGCACGCCCGCCGCATCCAGCAGGCGCTTAGCCATCGGCTTGTTCATGGCCAGCGCCGAGGCGAGGGGCCCGGAATGGGTGTAGGGCACCCCGAGGATCTCGAGCACACCCTGAACGCAGCCGTCCTCGCCATAGCGGCCGTGCAGGGCGTTGAACACCACATCGGGACGCGGTGTGAGCGCGGCCAGCACCGTCGCCACGTCGCGCCGCGCGTCGATGGCGGTGACCTCGTAGCCCGCGGCCTCCAATCCCTTGGCGACGGCCCGGCCGGTCACCAGCGAGACCTCGCGCTCGGCCGACCAGCCCCCCATCAGCACGGCGACGCGCTTCTTCATGGCGCTGCCTTCAGGGCCGGTTCGGCATGACGGCCGATCCGCCGGATCTCCCAGGAAAGCTGGACGCCGGTGGCTTCGAACACGCGGCGGCGGACGTCCTCGCCCAATCCCTCGATGTCGGCCGCCGTGGCGGACCCGGTATTGATCAGGAAGTTGCAGTGCTTGGAGGAGACCTCGGCGCCGCCACGGCCGAGGCCCCGGCAGCCGGCCCGGTCGATCAGCTCCCAGGCCTTGGCCCCAGGCGGATTGACGAACGTCGAGCCGCCGGTGCGCGCGCGGATCGGTTGGCTTCCCTCGCGCGACTCTTGGATCTCGCGCATGCGGGCGGCGATCCGGCTCGGCTCGTCGAACCGACCGACCAGGGTCGCGGCGGTGAATATCCAGTCGTCGGGCGCCTCCGTGTGCCGGTAGGCGAGGCGCAATCCCTCGCGCGGCACCTCGTGGATCGCCCCGGCCCGATCGACCGCCCGGGCGGTCACCAGCACCTCGGCCAGCTCGCGGCCGTAGGCACCGGCGTTCATGCGCAACGCACCGCCGACCGTCCCCGGCACCCCGGAGAGGAACTCCAGCCCGGTGACCCCCGCTTCGGCCGCGGTCATGGCGACGGTCAGGTCGAGCGCCCCGGCACCCACGCGCAACCGAAGGCCGAGAGTTTCGATGCCGGCGAACCCGCGCCCCAGCCTGATGACGACGCCGTCGACCCCGCCGTCGCGGATCAGCAGGTTCGAGCCGACGCCGATCGTCGTCACGGGCACGTCCCCCGGCAGGGCGGCGAGGAACCTGGCAAGGTCGGCCTCGTCGGCCGGGCGGAACAACACCTCGGCCGGCCCGCCGACCCGGAACCAGGTGTAGGGCGCGAGCGGCGCCCCGGCGGTAACGCGGCCGCGGGCCGGCGGCAGGCGGTCGATCAGGGGGGGGGTGCGGGTCGCCGGCATCATGCGCCCGCTCCCGCCCGCGCTCGCCCGTCGCCCAAAGCCGCGAGCTCGCCCGGCAGGGCATGGGCCCACTGAGTGATGGTGCCGGCGCCCAGACAGATCACCACGTCGCCCACCTGCGTCAGGCGCGCGACCAGGGGCGCCAGGTCCGCCGGCGCATCGAGCGAGTCGACGTGGCGATGGCCGCGCGTCCTGAGGCCCTCGACCAGGTGGGCCCGGTCGGCGCCCGCGATCGGCTCCTCCCCGGCCGCGTACACGTCGGCGACGATCACCATGTCGGCGTCGTTGAAGCAGGTGCAGAACTGGTCGAACAGATCGTGCAACCGGGTAAAGCGGTGGGGCTGCACCACCGCGACGATGCGACCGTCGTAGGCCTCGCGCGCCGCCCTGAGCACGGCGGCGATCTCCACCGGGTGATGCCCGTAGTCATCGACGATGGTGACCCCGCCCACCATGCCGGTTCGGCTGAAGCGCCGCTTCACACCCTTGAATCCGCCCAGCGCCCGCCGGATGGTATCGCCATCGACCCCCAGCTCATGGGCGACCGCGATGGCGGCCAGGGCGTTGCTGACGTTGTGCCTTCCCAGCATGGGTAGGCGGACGTCCGTGATCGCGGTCTCCGAACCCGAGGCTCGGTCGGTGATCGCCACGTCGAACAGGGACCCGCCCGGCGCGCGCCGCAGGTTGACCCCCCGCACCGCCGCCTGGGGGCTGAACCCGTACGGGACGATCCGCCGGTCCACCACCCGACCGATCAGGCCCTGGACCTCCGGGTGATCGATGCACAGGGCGGCGAAGCCATAGAAGGGAATGTTCTCGACAAAGGTCGCGTATGCCTTGCGGACTTCGTCGAATGACCCGTAGTGCTCCATGTGCTCGGGGTCGATGTTGGTGACCACGGCGATGGTCGCCGGCAGCTTCATGAAGCTGCCGTCGGACTCGTCGGATTCCACCACCATCCAGTCGCCGGCTCCGAGCCGTGCGTTGGTGCCGTAGGCTTCGATGATGCCGCCGTTGATCACCGTCGGGTCGTAGCCCGCGCCGTCCAGCACGGTGGCGATCAGCGACGTGGTCGTCGTCTTGCCGTGGGTGCCGCCGACCGCGATCGACCAACGCAGGCGCATCAGCTCGCCCAGCATCTCGGCGCGCCGCACGATCGGCAGCAACCGGGCCCGGGCCGCCATTACCTCCGGGTTCCCGGCCTTGACTGCCGAGGACACCACCACGACCTGGGCGTCGGCCAGGTTCTCCTCGCGGTGGCCGAGGGCCACCTCGATGCCGAGGGCGCGCAGCCGCCGGGTGTTGGCGTTCTCGGCGAGGTCGCTGCCGCGCACCCGGTAGCCGAGGTTTCCGAGGACCTCGGCGATGCCGCTCATGCCGATCCCGCCGATGCCGACGAAATGGATGGGGCCGATTTCGAGGGGGAGCGATCTCATGCCGCTTGCGCCTGTCGCACGGAAGTGTTGCCGCCGTTGGCGGGGACCAGCCCGAGCACCAGCTCGGCCAGCGCATGGGCCGCCCGCGGGTGCCCTGCGGTCTTGGCCGCGGCAGCCGCCACCGCCAGCAGGTCGGGACCCCGCATCAAGGTCTCCAACCGGGCCGCGAGGGCCTCCGGCGCGAAGGCGGGCTCGGGCATCAGCCAGCCGCCGCCGACGCATTCCAGGCCCCGCGCGTTGGCGGTCTGATGATCGTCGGCGGCGAACCGATAGGGTACCAGCACCGCCGGGCGGCCCGTGGCGGCGAGCTCGGCGACCGTCGAGGCGCCGGACCGCGCGATCACCAGGTGGGCCGCGGCCAGCCGGGCCGGTACATCGTCGAAGAACGTCTTGAGTTCGACCTCGATCGCCGATTCCCGGTAGTGCGCGGCGACCTCTTCCAGGTCGTCGGCCCGGCACTGCTGCTGCACCCGAAGCGACGCCCGCAGGGCGGGCGGCAGGGCCGCGATGGCCGCCGGAACGATGGCGCTCATCACCCTGGCACCCAGGCTGCCGCCCATGACCAGCAGGTTGAAGGGCTGGCCCGGGCGCGGCGGGACGTAACCTTGGATCGCCACGGCCGCCACGTCGCGGCGCACCGGGTTGCCGGTGATTCGCGTCTTGGCGACCAGCCCGACCGCTACGCGCTGGGTGTCGGCGAACGACAGGGCAAGGACGCGGACCCGGCGCGCCAACAGGCGGTTGGCGCGGCCCAGCACTGCGTTCTGCTCGTGGATCATGGTCGCTAGACCGCCCCGCATCGCCGCCAACAGGGGCAAAACCGACGGGTAGCCGCCGAAGCCGATCACCACCGCTGGCGCGATCTCGCGCAGCAACCGATGCGCCTCGAGGGTTCCGCGCACCAGATCCAGCGCGCCAAGCATACGGCCGCCGATCCCCTTGCCTTGGATCTGTCCCGCCCGCACGACGTAGGTGGGCCAGGGGCCGAAGCCGCGCGCGAGGGCGCCGCCCCGATGATCCGTCACGCAGGCGACGCGCAGACCCCGCGCCATCAGTTCCTCGGCCAAGGCCATGGCCGGGAACAGGTGGCCGCCGGTTCCGCCGGCGGCGAGCAGCACGGGTCCGCTCATGCACCGGCTCCCTGCTCGGCGTTGCGCCGCGTGAGGGCGAGGAGGAACCCCATGCCCAGAGCCAACGCGATCAGCGACGACCCGCCATACGAAATGAAGGGCAGCGTCATCCCCTTGGCCGGCATCAGGCGCAGGTTCACCGCCATGTTGATGATCGCCTGAATGCCGAACTGCACGCTGAGACCGGTGACGGCCAAGAGCGCGAACAGGCGCTTCTCGGCGTAGGCGAAGACGAAACCGCGCAAGGTCACGAAGGCGAACAGCGCGATGATGCCGAGGCAGGCGATCAGTCCGAACTCCTCGGCCGCGACCGCGAAGATGTAGTCGGCATGCGCGTCCGGCAGGATGTCCTTGACCACGCCCTGGCCCGGACCGCGGCCGAACAGACCGCCCTGCTCGAAGGCCATGATGGCGGTATCCGCCTGGTAGGTATCGCCGGTCGTCGGATCCAGGAACTGGTCGATCCGATCCTGCACGTGCGACATGGTGTAGTAGCCGGCGATCAGCCCGGCGACGGCGATCGTCGCCAGCAGGGCGACCCAGACCATTCTGAGGCCGGCGAGAAAGAACTGGGTGCCCCAGACCGCCGTCACCGTCGCCACCATGCCGACGTCCGGCTGCAACACCAGAAGGGCGACGATGGCAAGATAGAGCCCGGCCGACAGCAGGTTGCCGGGAAAGCTCGGGTTGCCACGCTGGGACGCGAACAGCCAGGCGGCCGTCACGGCGAAGCAGGGCTTGACGAATTCCGACGCCTGAATCGACAGGCCGCCGATGGCGATCCAGCGCGTCGCCCCCTTGATCTCGGTGCCCACCAAGGGGGTCAACACCAGGAGCCCGAGCACAATGGCGAGGCACGCCAGGGCCACCCGCCGCACGGTGACGGGGCTCGCCAGGGACGTGATCAGCAACACGCCCAACGACAGCGGCAGGAAGACGAACTGTCGCTCGATGAAGTGGAAGGGCGCGACGCCGATCCGTTCCGCGACCGATGGGCTCGCGGCCATGATCAGGATCGCGCCGACCGCGGCCAGAAGCATCAGCGCCGCGAGGGTCCAGCGATCGACGGTCCACCACCACCGGGCGAGGACGCTGCGGTCGGCGCGGTCGAAGCCGCTCATGCCGCGGTCCCCCGACCATCCGAGCCGACATCGAGGCTCTCCACCATGCGCCGGAACGCGACGCCCCGCGCCTCGAAGTCCTGGAACTGGTCGAACGAGGCGCAGGCCGGCGACAACAGCACAACGGCCCCAGCGCGACGCTCGCTCCGCGCCTGACGGGAAGCGGCCGCGACCGCCGTCGCCAGGTCGCCGGATCGGGTCGTCGCGACCTTGCCGGCGAGCTCCTCGGCGAACGCCTCCGCCGCCTCGCCGACCAAGAAGACGTGGACCACCCGATCCCAATAGGGTTCGGTCCCCGCAAGACCGCCGGCCTTCGACCGTCCCCCCGCGATCCAATAGATCGTGTCGTAGGACGCCAGCGCCCGGGCGGCCGCATCCGCGTTGGTCGCCTTGCTGTCGTTGACGAAACGAACGCCGTCGCGGGTCGCCACCAGCTCGAGCCGGTGCGGCAGCCCGGGGAAGGTCGCCAGGGCCGCGGCGAGGGCCGCTTGCGGCACGCCAAGGAGCCGCGCCACCGCGACCGCGGCTGCCGCGTTCTGCCAGTTGTGCCGCCCGACCAGGGTGGTCGAAGCCGACAGATCGGCGATCATCGTGGCCGGCCCGCCGAGCGCGTCGTGGACCTTGGCGTCGATCACGAACACCCCGCGCTCCACCGGCCGCCCGATCGCGATCGGTGCCACGCGGTGGCGCCCGCCGGCGGCGAGTGTCGCGGCGATGTCACGGCCATGGCCGTCGTCGACGCCGACCACCGCGGCCTGTCCCGCGCTCTGCATCGTGAACAGGCGTCGCTTGGCGGCGGCATAGCCGGCGAAGTCGCCGTGCCGTTCGATGTGATCGGGCGACAGATTCAGGAGAACGGCCACGCCGCAGGCCAGCGTCTGGCACAGGTCGATGCCGTAGGACGACAGCTCGAGCACGTACACTCCCTCGGGCGGCAGGGGCTCGAGGTCGAGTGCCGCCGTTCCCAGGTTGCCACCCACCTGGCAGGGCACCTTCGCCGCCCGCAGCAGATGGCCGGTCAACGCCGTCGTGGTCGATTTCCCGTTGGTGCCGGTGATGCCGACGACCCGCGCGCCATGCCCCGATCGGGCGAACAGTTCGATGTCGCCGATGATCTCGACCCCGGCTCCCCGCGCCGCCGCCGCGACGGGGTGCGGCCGCGGCCGGTGCAAGGGGATGCCCGGCGACAACACCAGTGCCGCGACGTCGGACCATTGCATCCGCCCCAGGTCGGCGAGTTCGGCTCCCGCCGCCATCGCCGCCTTGCGCGCGGTCGCGTCGTCGTCCCAGGCGATCGTCCGGGCGCCGCCGGCCTTCAGCGCGCGCACCGCCGAAAGGCCGGAGCGCGCCAGTCCGAGGACGGCGACGCGGCGGTCGGTGAAGGCGGCCACGGGGATCACGGCGTCACCGCAGCTTCAGGGTCGCGAGCCCGGCGAACGCGAGCACCATGGCGATGATCCAGAATCGGATCACCACGGTCGGCTCGGCCCAGCCCTTCTGCTCGAAATGGTGATGCAGGGGCGCCATGCGGAATACGCGCCTGCCGGTCAACTTGAAGGATCCAACCTGGACGATGACCGACACGGCTTCCAGCACGAACAGGCCGCCGATGATCGCCAGGGCGAATTCGTGCTTGGTCGCCACCGCCACGGCGCCCAGGGCCCCGCCGGCCGACAGGCTGCCGATGTCCCCCATGAACACCATGGCCGGGGGCGCGTTGAACCAAAGGAACCCAAGCCCCGCGCCCACCAGCGCGCCGCAGAACACCGCCAACTCGCCGGTTCCCGGCACGAACGGGATCTGCAGATACTCCGCGTAGACGACGTTGCCCGCCAGATAGGCGATGAAGCCGAAACAGCCGGTCGCGATGATGATCGGCCCGATCGCCAAGCCGTCGAGCCCGTCGGTGAGGTTTACGGCGTTCGACGCGCCGACCATCACGAACACCGCGATCGGCACGAACAGCCAGCCGAGGTCCAGGAGCACGTCCTTGAAGAATGGCACCGCAAGGCCGTCGCCTAGCGGTTTTCCGGTCAGGGCCATGATCCACAGCGTCACGCCGACGCAGATCGCGATTTCGACGAGGAGCTTGAGCTTGCCGGGCACCCCCCGGCTGCTGCGCCGGGTGACCTTCACGAAATCGTCGGCGAACCCGACCGCGCCGAACCCCAGGGTCGCCACCAGCACCGCCCAGACGTAGCCGTTGCCGATGTCGGCCCACAGCAGGGTCGAGACGACCAAGGCGATCAGGATCAGGAGCCCGCCCATGGTCGGCGTGCCCTTCTTGCGCAACAGATGGTCGGGCGGGCCGTCGTCGCGGATCGGCTGGCCGTGGCCCTGGCGCCGCTTCAACCAGCGAATGACGAAGGGCCCCACGGCGAAGCTGACCAGCAGCGAGGTCATGATCGCCCCGCCGGTCCGGAACGTCAGGTAGCGAAACAAGTTGAACGCGACGAACTCGTCGGCCAGGGGGGTGAGGAAGGCGAAGAGCATCGCGTGGGGTCCCTCAGCCCGCGCAGCGCGCCGGTTGGGGAGTCATGTCGATCAGCGCCGCCGCCACGCGCTCCAGGGCGATGCCGCGGCTGCCCTTGACCAACACCACATCGCCCGCCCGCACCTCCTCGAGCAGGGCCGGCAGGATCGCCTCGGCATCGGCCGCATGGCCGCCGCGCATGGCCTCGGGGAGCGCGTCGCGCAGATGGGCCATCAGACCGCCGACCGTGAAGACCAGGTCGATGTTCTTCGCCTTGGCGCAGGACGCGAAGCCGGCGTGCAGCCCGGGGGCGTCGTCGCCCAGCTCGAGCATGTCGCCGAGCACGGCGATGCGCCGTCCCTGCGTGCCCGGCACCGCCGCCGCCAGCACCTGCAGAGCAGCCTTCAGGGTCACGGGGCTACTGTTGTAGCTCTCGTCGATCACCGTCATGGCGCCGCAGCCGAGATAGACCCGATGCCGCTGCCCGCGTCCGGCCAAGGCCTCGACCTTGGCGAGCGATGCGGCCGCGCGCCCGAGGTCGGCGCCAAGCGCATGCACGACCGCCAGCACCGCCAGGCTGTTGGCCACCCAGTGGCGCCCAGGAACGTTGAGCGATGCGTCGAGGGACCGCCGCCCCACCGCGGCCTTGACCCGACTCGTCTCCGCGCCGATCTCCGCCTGCACCAGGCGCACCGTGGAATCCGGATGGGCGCCGAAGCTCACGATGGTGCGCACGCCGCGCGCGCGCGCCGCCTGGGAAAGGTGGTGGTAGAAGGGATTGTCGTGGTTCAGCACGGCAACGCCGGCGGCGCTCATGCCATCGAACACTTCGGCCTTGGCGTCGGCGATGGCGCCGATCGACGGGAAGTGTCCGAGGTGCACCGCCTCGACGGTGGTGATCAGGGCGACGTCGGGCCGCAGAAGTCGCGACAGCGGCGCGATCTCGCCGGCATGGTTCATGCCGACCTCGAAGACGCCGAACCGAGCGTCCGCGCCCATGCGCGCGAGACTCAGGGGCACGCCCCATTGGTTGTTGAAGCTCCGGACGCTGGCGGCGACGGCGCCCTGGTCGCCCAGCACGATCCGCAGCGCTTCCTTCACTCCGGTCTTGCCGACGCTGCCGGTGACCGCGACGATCCGTGCCGTGGTGCGGGCCCGCGTCGCCCGGCCGAGCGCCACCAGCGCCTCGAGGGTGTCCGCCACCAACAGCAACGGCGCGTCGGCGGCGACCCCCGGCGGAACGCGATGGACGATCGCCGCGGCGGCACCGCGCGCCAGGGCGGCCGCCACGTAGTCGTGGCCGTCCTGCTTCGGCCCGGCCAGGGCAACGAACAGGTCGCCGCCCGCGACGCCGCGGCTGTCGATGGCGACGCCGGTCGCGGCCCAGCTCTGGGTGGTCGTGCCGCCGGTCGCGGCGCAGGCGTCGTCCGAGGTCCACAAGGAGTTGCGGTTCATGAGGGTCCGCCTTTCAGTTGGACGGCGACGCCCTTCACCATGGCGACGTCGTCGAAGGGCAATGTCCTTTGGCCCACGATCTGCCCTTGCTCGTGGCCCTTGCCGGCGACGACGAGAACGTCGTTCGCCCGGAGTTCGTGCATGGCCTGGCGGATCGCCTCCGCCCGGTCGCCGATCTCGATGGCGCCCGGGGCGGCGGCGAGGATCGCCCGCCGGATTTCCGCCGCGTCCTCGGTGCGGGGGTTGTCGTCGGTGATCACCGATCGGTCCGCGAGCCGCGCGGCGATCGCGCCCATCAACGGCCGTTTCGCGCGGTCACGGTCGCCGCCGCAGCCGAACACGACATGGAGCCGGCTGCGCGTCATGGCGCGCGCCACGGCCAAGACGTTCGCCAAAGCGTCCGGGGTGTGGGCGTAGTCGACGTAGACTCGCGCGCCGTTGCCGAGCACGGCGGCCTCCTGCAGTCGCCCCGGCACGCCGACGAGGCCGGCCAAGGCCTCGATCGCGTCGCCCGACGCCGTGCCCGTCGCCACGACGAGACCCGCGGCCGCCAAGGCGTTGGCCGCCTGGAACCCGCCGGCCAAGGGCAGACGCACCGTCCGCGTCATGCCGCCGGCGGCGATGTCGAGCACCTGCCCCCCCGGCTCCGAGCGCACGTCGACCAGCCTGAGGTCGGCCCCGGAGGCACCGAAGGTGATCGCCCGAAGTCCGCGTTTCCGGGCGATAGCCACCAGGTCCGCGCACTCCGGCACATCGGCGTTCAGGACCGCCGCCGCACCTCGGGGCAGCAACTCTTCGAACAGGCGAAACTTGGCTGCCCGGTACGCCTCGGGCGTGGGGTGATAGTCGTAGTGATCTTGGGTCAGGTTGGTGAACGCCGCCGCCGCCAGCCCGACCCCATCGAGGCGGAACTGATCCAACCCGTGGCTTGAGGCTTCCAGCGCGACGTGATCGACCCCGTGCTCCCGCAGCTCGGCCAGGGCCGCGTGCAGTCTAACAGGTTCCGGCGTGGTGTGCCCAAGGGGCCGGTCGGGTCCGTCGCCGACCACGCCAAGCGTGCCGAGGGACGCCGCCGCGTGCCCCACCAGCCGCCATAGCTGGCGGGTGAACCCCGCGACCGAGGTCTTGCCGTTGGTTCCCGTCACGGCGACGATCGTCCGCGGTTGCGGCGCATGGAACCGCGCGGCAATCAGCGCCAGGCGACGGCGCGGGTTCGCGTCGGACAGCACCGGCACTCCGGCCTCGCCCAACCCGGCGGCGACGTCGGGTGAGGCAAGCACGGCGGCGGCACCGCGCGCGATGGCGTCGGCGACGAACCGGGCGCCGTCGACCTTGCCGCCCTTCAGGGCGGCGAACAGGAAGCCCGGCTTGACCGCGCGCGAATCCGGCGTCAGGCCGGATATCTCGAGGTCGCCGGGCAGCCCGTGCATCGCCGCAGCCTCCTCAGGGAACAGCAGAGAGAGACGCAAGGGTCGATCCCACGACGGCGTGATCGCCGGGCAACAAGGCCTCCGCCGCCTCGGTCGGATCGGTCGGATCGGAGGCGCGCGGCGCCATGCCCACCAGCGGACCGATGCGGTCGATGATGCGCGCCACGGTGGGGGCCGCCGTCCAGCCGCCGGTCGCGTAGCCGTAGGTCGCCTTCGTCCCCTTGGGCTCGTCCAAGGTGACCAGCACCACGTAGCGCGGGTCGTCCATGGGGAAGGCACCGATGAACGAGGACAGCAGAGCGTCCTTGCGGTATCCGGCGGCGCTCGCCTTTTCGGCGGTGCCGGTCTTGCCGCCGACCGCGTAGCCCGGAACGTTCGCCGACTTGCCGGTGCCCGCCATGACCACGAGCCGCAGGAGGGCCCGCATCGCGTCCGACGTCGTGGACTTGATCACCGCCGTGCCTGGCGCCACCGCGTCGGCGTCGCGCCGCAGCAGCGTCAGCGTTCTGAGGGTGCCGCCGTTCACCATGGCGGCGAAGGCCGTGACCGTCTGCAGCGGCGAGATGGCGAGGCCGTGACCGAAGGCCACGGTCATGGTCGTCAAATCGCCCCAGGTGGCGGGCACTATGGGCTCGCCCACCTCCGGCAGATCGAAGGCGGGCGGACGAAAGAAGCCGAGCTTCTTCAGGAACGACTTCTGACCTTCCGCGCCCACGTCCATCGCCATCTTCGCGGCGCCGATGTTCGAGGAATAGATGAAGATCTCCGGGATCGACAGCCAGCGGCTCTTGGCATGGCTGTCGCTGATGGTGTAGCGCGCCACTCGGATCGGCTCGCTGGCGTCGTAGCCATCGACCAAGCCGACCTTGCCGCCGTCCAGCGCCATGGCGGTGGTGAACACCTTGAAAATCGACCCCATCTCGTAGACGCCCAGCGTCGCGCGGTTGAAGCGCGCTTCGTCCGGACCGGCCATCGGATGGTTGGGGTCGAAATCCGGCAGGGAAGCGATCGCCAGGATCTCGCCGGTCTTCGGGTCCACGATCATGCCGGTGCCGCCGATCGCCCGGAACTCCGCCACGCTCTTCGCCAGCTCGTCGCGCAGCACCTGCTGCAAGCGGACGTCGAGGCTGAGGGTCAGCGGGCCCTCGCCCTCGATCGCGAGACGCCGCAGCTCGTCGTCGAACGCCTTCTCGATGCCGGCCAGGCCCTGGTTGTCCACGTCGGTGAAGCCGACGATGTGGGCGGCCAGCGCGCCCTGCGGATAGACCCGGCGCTGCTCGCGCTGGAACTGGATCCCCGGCAGGCCGAGGGCGTGAACCGCGCTCTCCTGGGCAGGCGACAACCCGCGCTTGATCCACGCGAAGGTGCCCTTGCCGGAGAGCTTGCGAAGCACCTCGTCCTGGTCGAGGCCTGGCAGGGCGCCCATCAGCGCCGCGACCGCCTCGTCCACATCCAGGATGCGCGCCGGGTTCGCGTAGAGCGACGCGGTCGGCAAGGTCGAGGCGAGCAGCACGCCATTGCGATCGACGATGTCGGCGCGCTCGAACGACGCGGCGTTGACCCCCGCCGAACGGGCGGCGGTGTCGTCGCCCGGCGATCCGCCGACGGCGATTTCCGATGCCCTGAGCGCCAGCACGAGAAAGGCGAAGGCGAAGGCGGCGGCGGCCACGACCAGACGACGGCGGCCCTGTTCGACCGCGCGCTTGGTATCGCCTTCGAGCCACAGGTCGGGCCGCGCCTGAATCCGCAAGGGGCTCCGCGGCGCGAACGCGTGCTGGAGATCAAGCTGCTTCAACGGGTGAATCCTTCCGGTACGATCTCGGCGACCCGTATCGGAACCGCGTCGATGGTCATGATCTGCTGCGCCAACATCGGCCCGGCCCCAAGCAGGCGCACCGCATCGGTGGTCAGACGCTCGGGCCTCGCCAGGTACGCCCATTCGGCGTGCAGGACGTGAATCGCCTGCTCGCTCGCGGCACGGATCGCGTTCAGTTCGGCGAGTTCCTGCTCGCGGAACTTGGCCTGGTAGGTGATCGGGAACAGCGCGAACGCCGACAGAGCAGCGAGCAGAAGCCAGAGCATGGTCCCGCGCGCGGTCATGTCGCGACACTCCACGCCGGCTCGGCGGTGCGCACGGCGGCGCGCAGGCGGGCGGAACGGGCGCGTGGGTTGCGGGTGACCTCGGCCTCGCCGGGAGTAAGGGGCCGCCGGACCAGCGGCGCGAACGTCGGCGCGCGCCGCGCCACGGCGGGGGCGTGGCGGCTTGGCGCCGGCGCCTGGCCGCTCCGCTCCGCGAGAAACCGTTTGACGAGGCGATCCTCGAGCGAATGGAACGCGACCACCACCAGCCGTCCCCCAGCCACCAACAAGCGCTCGGCGGCATCGAGCGCGCGGCTGATCTCGCCCAGCTCATCGTTGACGAAGATTCGCAGGCCCTGGAACGTGCGGGTCGCCGGGTCGATCCCGTCGCCGCTCGCGCGCACCACGCCACGCACGATGCGGGCGAGTTCGCCGGTGCGCAGGATCGGCGACCCGCCGCGCGCGCGAACGATGGCGCGGGCGACGGCACGGGCGCGCCGCTCCTCGCCCAGGCGTCCGATGATGTCGGCGAGCTCGGCCTCGGCCGCGCCGTTCACCACGTCCGCGGCGCTCGGACCCTGGCACTCCATGCGCATGTCGAGGGGGCCGTCGAGCCGGAACGAGAACCCGCGCGCGGGGTCGTCGATCTGCGGCGAGGACACTCCGAGGTCGAGGGCGATGCCGTCCACCAGGTCGATCCCCGCGGCGGCCAGCAGCCGATCCATCGCGCCGAATCGCCCGGCCAGCAGGGTCAGTCGGCCAGGATAGGCTTGGGCGACGATCTCGCCCCGGGCGATGGCGGCGGGATCCCGATCGATCGCCCACACCCGGCAGCGCGCCGCGTCCAGAATCGCGCGGGTATAGCCGCCGGCCCCGAACGTCGCATCGACGTAGCGCCCGTCGTCATGGGGAACCAAGGTCGCCAGCGCCTCCGCCAGCAGCACGGGCACGTGCCCCGCGTCAGCGCCCGCCATCCACCGGTCCCTTGAGCGATAGTCCAAGCCGCGAACGCTCGGCGCGAAGCTGCTGGAACAGCCGCTCGCGATGCTGGGCGCCGGCCGCGGGCTCCCAGATCTGGAAGTACGGTCCGCGCCCCAGGAATGTTGCCTGATCGGTGATGCGGGCGTAGGCGATCAGATGGTCGGGCAGGATGATCCGGCCTTCGCCGTCGAACGGCACTTCCACCGCCTCGCTGAACAGGCCCGAGGCCAGATCGCTGCCGTCGCCGAACATGTCGACGATCGAATCGCTCATCCGAGTCATGGCTTGCCGGCCCAGGGCCTCGATCGCATCCACGCCGTCGCGGATCGAGCGCATCGCCACGATCCCCGGGAAGTTGTCATCGGCCAGGGCCGTGCGGAATGCCGCGGGCACGGAAACCCGGCCCTTGCGGTCCACTTTGTTGGTGAAAACCCCCATGAAGGCGGCAGTCACGCGTCGTTCCCCCAGCTCTCGAATGCCCGAGCGATGCCGCTGGGCGACCCCTTGAAACCCCACGGCCATAGATAGCCGTTCCGGGCCTGCATGGGATAGCATGGGATTTCATGGGCGTCAACGTCACCGAGAAGATTTTTTCGTTGTTGTTTAAGAACTTATTAACGTCGAGGGGGTCGCCCAAAGGGCGAACATTGGGTCGTCCGAAGTCACCGATCGGGTTTCGACCGAGGGACTCTCGCGCGCAATTGTGGCGATTATTTGTTCTCTAAATGTTCCTATTGTGATGATCTGCCCGGCTGGAGCAAAAAGGTCAGAGGGCCTGTAAGCCGGGTTCTGTCCCCGCGACGCGCGCGGTGGACGGCCATTCATCTGGGACGCCCGTTGCCGGACGCCTCGCGCGACCAACCCGAACGACTGGCGCGGAAACCCGCCTGCCCGAGCGGTTTCCCGCCCAAGCGCGCCGTCCCTATTCGGTCTTGCTCCCGGTGGGGTTTTCCCTGCCGCCGGCGTTACCGCCGACGCGGTGCGCTCTTACCGCACCCTTTCACCCTTGCCGGCGCTCGCCCTTACGGGCGGGGACCGGCGGTCTGCTCTCTGTGGCACTATCCCTGGGGTCGCCCCCGCCGGGAATTACCCGGCACCGTGTTTCCGTGGAGCCCGGACTTTCCTCCCCCCGGCTTGCACCGAAAGGCGACCGTCCGGCCCTCTGACCTCGGCCATAGGTAGGGCCGTCACCCCGCCAGGGCAAGCACCGCGTAGACCAGCTGCACCGTCTCGGGGTCGGCGACCCCATCGCATCCGCCGGGGCGGAAGTGGCGCTGGAAGGCCGTCACCACCGCCCCCAGCTCCGCGTCATAGGGTCCGCCCGTCGCCACGCCATAGCCGAAATCCGCGAGGACGGCCCGCAGGGCGGCGACGCCGGAACCCCCATCGCCCGCGCGAAAGACCATGCCCATCTCGCCGGTCACGGGCCGCGCCGCCGGCCACAAGCCGACGCCCGCGTGCGCCAGCCGCGCCCAGTCGAACAGCTCGCCCGGGTCCTGCTTGCGCGCGGGCGCCACGTCGGAATGACCCAGCACATGCCGGGGCGCGATCCCATGGGTGTGCACGAGACCGGTCGCGAGCGTGACGAGTGCCGCCATCTGCGGCTCGGCGAATGGCCGGTAGCCGAACTGGTGCCCGGGGTTCGCGAGCTCGATCCCGATGGAGCGGCCGTTGATGTCCGTGACACCACGCCATGACGCGACGCCCGCATGCCAGGCCCGGCGCTCCTCCGGCACGAGCCGCGCGACGGCGCCGCCCTCGTCGATCAGGTAGTGGGCGCTGACCTTGGCCGCCGGATCGCACAGCCGGTCGAGCGCTTCGGCCGCCGTGCGCATGCCGGTGTAGTGCAAGATCAGCATGTCGATGGCCGTTCCGGCGGGGCGCGCGTCATGGTTGGGTGAGGACCGTTCGATCACAGCTGCAACCCTTCCGCCAGCGCGAGCCACGCGTCCTCGGCCGTGGCCAGCTCGCCCCGGTGCTCGGCCAGCAGGGCGATAGTCCGGTCGTACCGCGCCCGATCCCGCGCGAACAGGTCGGGATCGCCAAGGATCGATTCCATCTCGGCGACGGCGCCGTTCAGGGTCTCGATCCGGGCCATGGCGCGCGCCAGATCCCGTTGTTGCCGGTTGGCCGAAGGCGCGCGCGGAGCCACGGGTTTCGGCACCCCCTTCGGATGCGACGCCCCCTTCGGACGCGGTGACAGCGGCGCCACGGCCCGACACTGGCGCGTGTAGTCGGAGTAGCCGCCGGCGTACTCGCGCACCCGCCCGTCGGGATCGAAGGCGATGATGCCGGTGACCAGCCGGTCGAGCGTGGCGCGGTCGTGGGTCACCAGCAGCAGGGTCCCGGCGTAGGCATCGAGCGCGTCGACCAGCAGATCCAGGGTTTCCATGTCCAGATCGTTGGTCGGTTCGTCCATGGCGAGCACGTTCGACGGTTCGGCGAACAGTCGGGCCAGCAGCAGCCGGTTCCGCTCACCGCCCGACAGGGTCTTGACCGGGCTGGTCAGTCGCTCCGGCGGGAACAGGAACTCCTGGGCATAGCCGGCGACGTGGCGCGGGCGGCCATCGACCATGACCGTGTCGCCGTTGGGCGCCAGGGTCCGCCACACCGAGGCCTCGGGATCCAGCACGGCCCGCTGCTGGTCGAAGGATGCGATCCTGAGCCCGGCGCCCAGGCGGACCGTGCCCTCGTCGGGCGCCACGGTCCCCAGCAGCAGGCCGAGCAGGGTCGTCTTGCCGGCACCCGAAGGGCCGATGATTCCGAGTCGATCGCCACGCAGGACGCGGGTGGTCAGGTCGCGGACCAGCCAGCGCTCGCCGACCCGCTTGCCGATCCTTTCGGCGTCGATGACCAGTTCGCCCCCGCTGCCGCCGGCGGCCACCTTAAGATTGGCCGTGCCGCCCGAGTCCGCGATCCGCCGCGACCGCTCGGCGCGCAAGGCCGCCAGGCGTTCGACCCGCATCTCGTTGCGGGTTCGCCGGCCGGTGACGCCCCGCAGCATATAGCGCTCCTCGCGCTTCAGCTGGGCATCCAGCCGGGCCGCGGCGCCGGCCTCCTCCAGGGCGACCGTGTCGCGCCAGGTCTCGAACGCGGCGAAGCCGGCGTCCAGCCCGCGCAGCCGCCCGCGGTCGAGCCACAGGGTCCGCCGCGTCAGGCGTGCCAGGAACACCCGGTCGTGACTGACCACCAGCAAAGCACCCTTGAACGCGAGCAGCGACTCCTCGAGCCAGGCGATGGTCGGCAGGTCCAGATGGTTGGTGGGCTCATCCAGCAGCAGCACGTCGCGCCCCACCGCCAGGGCCCGGGCCAGCGACACCCGCCGCAATTCGCCGCCCGAAAGGGCCGCGAGCGCGGCCGCCGAAGCCACGCGCAACTCGGCGAGCAGGCCCGCCGCCCGCCCCATCTCGACCGGCGACGCCTCGCCGCGGAACCCCGCCAGCACGTGATCGAGCGCGGTCTCGCCGCCCGCGGCCCGCGCCTCCTGCGGCAGGTAGGCGAGCGCGGCGCCCGGTTCCGCGTAGCGCTCGCCGGCGTCGACGTCCGCTTCGCCCGCGAGGATGCGGAGCAGCGTCGACTTCCCCGCCCCGTTCCGTCCCACCAGGCACACGCGCTCACCCCGCGCCAGGTGCAGATCGACCCCGGAAAACAGCGGTACGCCGCCGAACCCGGTGGTGACCCCGCGCAACGACAGGATCGGCGGCGCCATGCTCAGCGCAGTCCGCGCTCGCGCGCCAGGCGGTCGTAGGCGTCGTTGATCAGCGCCAACCGCTGGTTGGCCAGGGCGGCGAACTCGGGTGGCATGCCGTCGGCCATCAGCGTGTCGGGATGGTTCTCGCGCACCAGCTTGCGGTACGCCGCCTTCAGCTCTGGATCGCCGACGGATCGCGCCACGCCCAGGATCACGTAGGGGTCCTTGGATACCGCCGCCCCGTGCTCGGCGGCCAGCCTGGCGAAGACGCCGTCCTCGAGTCCGAACCGCTGCGCGACCTTCTCGAGCAACGCGATCTCGGGTCCACTGATGGTGCCGTCCGCCTTGGCGATGACGAACAGGGCGTCGAGCAGCTCCTCGAGGATCGCGGGCCGGCCTTGGAAGATCTCGCCGATCTGCCGGGCGTAGGGTTCGAAGCCGGCGGCATCCGCCTTCGCCCGGTTGAACAGCTCCCCCACCCCACGGATCTCGCTCTCGGGGATGCGGAACACCCGCTTGAAGGCCGCGACCTCGTCGCGGGTCACCACCCCGTCCGCCTTGGCGAGCTTGGCCGCCAGGACCACGAGGGCGATGGTGAACGCGACCTGCTTGGTCGCGACGTCGGGCCCGGCACCTTGGCCGGACGCGCGATCCACCACGTGGCCGGCTACCGCGCCGATCAACGCGCCCAGGGGTCCGCCCAGCGCGAACCCGGCCACCCCGCCCAGAACCTTGCCCCAGATGCTCAACCGTCGCTCCTGACTTCGCGGCTCGCAGACTCGCGTTTTGCGGAGGCTTACGTCAAGATACCCGCGCTGTACGCAGGGGTCCGCCTTGCACGAGGCCCCTCGCGAAACCGTAACGCGGGGAGGAACCATGCCGGACAGAAGAACGGTCGCGATAGTCGGACCTTCGCTCGGCGGCAAGACCAGCCTCTTGGAGAGCATCGCCTTCGTCTCCAAGGCGATCCAGCGCAAGGGCAGCGTCCGCGAGGGGACCTCGATCGGCGACTTCTCGCCCGAGGCTCGGGCGCGCCAGGGCAGCATCGAGGTCTCGGCCGCCCACGTCGCCGCCAACGGGGTCGATTACACCCTGCTCGATTGCCCGGGCTCGATCGACTTCGCGTCCGAGACCTACCACGCCCTGATGGGCGTTGATGCCGCCCTCGTGGTGGTCGAGCCGGTGGCCGAGCGGGCGATGACCCTGGCGCCCCTGTTCCACGTCCTCAACCAGTTCCAGGTCCCCCACCTCATCTTCATCAACAAGATGGACCGCGCCTCGGCGCTGCTGCGCGACGTGATCCCGGCGATGCAGGCGGTCTCCGGACGGCCGTTGGTCATGCACCAGGTGCCGATCCGCAGCGGCGAGAGCGTGACCGGCTACGTCGATCTGGTGAGCGAGCAAGCCTATGCCTACCGCCCCGGCGCGCCGTCGGACCAGATCGCCCTGCCCGAGGAGGTCAAGGAGCGCGAGACCACGGCCCGCACCGAGATGCTCGAGCGCCTCGCGGATTTCGACGACGCGATCATGGAGAAGCTGCTCGAGGACCAGGCGCCGAGCCCCGAGGAGATCGAGGCCAGCATGTGCAAGGACGTGGCCGACAACCAGCTGGTGCCGGTCTTCGTCGGCTCGGCCGAACGCGACCACGGCGTCCGCCGCCTGCTCGCCCACATGGCCCAACTGGTGCCGACGGCGGCCGCCACCGCCGCCCGGCGCAAGCTTGGGGGCAACGGCGCGGGGATCGCCCAGGCGCTCAAGACCTACATGACCGGCCAGGGCGGCAAACTCACACTGGTCCGCGTCTGGCGCGGCGCCATCGGCGACGGCGACATGGTGAACGGCCAGCGCGTCGGCGGCGTCTACCGCCTGATGGGGGCGCAGCAGCAGAAGATCGATCGGGCCGAGGCCGGCGACGTGGTGGCCTTGGGTCGCCTGGATTCCACGCGCACCGGCGAAACCCTCGCGGTCGGGGACAAGGCGCCCGATGCGCCGCTTCCCCGGCCCGAGCCCATGGCCCCGACCTTCGCCATGGCGATCCACGCCCAGAAGCGGGACGACGACGTGAAGCTGTCCGGCGCGCTCGCCAAACTGCTGGACGAGGATCCGTCACTCGCGGTCGACCACGATCACCAGACCAACCAGCTCATCCTGCGCGGCCAGGGCGACATCCACCTGCACATCGCCTTCGAACGGCTGAAGAACCGCTACAAGCTGCCGGTGGTCGCCGAGCGGCCGAAGGTCCCGTACAAGGAGGCAATCCGCAAACCGGTCATCCAGCACGGTCGCTTCAAGCGGCAGACCGGCGGCCACGGCATGTTCGGCGACGTCCATCTGGAGATCAAGCCGCTGCCGCGCGGCGCCGGCTTCGAGTACGGCGATCGCGTGGTCGGCGGCTCGGTGCCGCGCCAGTTCATTCCGGCGGTCGAGAACGGGGTGCGCGAGTACCTGGTGAAGGGACCGTTGGGGTTCCCCGTGGTTGACCTCTCGGTGACCCTGTTCGACGGCTCCTACCACAACGTCGACAGCAACGAGATGTCGTTCAAGCTGGCCGCCAAGATGGCGATGACCGAAGGCATGCCGAAGTGCGGGCCGGTCCTTCTGGAGCCGATCTGGCATGTCGACGTCTCGGCGCCCAACGCGGCGACCGCCAAGATCAACGCCCTGGTCAGCGGCCGCCGCGGCCACATCCTCGGCCTCGAGGCCAAGGACGGCTGGGAGGGTTGGGACGTGGTCTCGGCCCAGCTGCCGCAGACCGAGCTCCACGATCTGATCCTCGAGCTGCGTTCGCTCAGCCAAGGGGTCGGCACCTACACCAGCCGCTTCGATCATCTGGCCGAGCTCACGGGCCGTCTCGCCGACCAGATCGTCCAGGCCCACGCCGAAACCGACGCGAAGGCATCCTGACATGACCGAGCAGCCCGTCGTCCAGATCAACCTGCCGAAACCGCCGAAGGAGGGCGGCGGCGCCTCCCTCGTCTACATTCTCTACCTCTTGAGCTTCGTCCTCGGCGTCACCTTCCTGATCGGCGTGGTGCTCGCCTATCTCAACCGCGGCGAGGCGCCGGACTGGGTCAAGACCCACTACCAGTTCCAGATCCGCACCTTCTGGATCGGCTTGCTCTATGGCGCGATCGGCTTCGTCCTGGTGGCGATCGTCGTCGGCATCCCCATCCTGATCGCCACCGCCGTCTAGCTCATCGTCCGCTGCATCAAGGGCCTCAAGCTCGTGAACCGCGGCGAACCCGTCCCCAACCCGACGACCTGGCTGTTCTGAGACGCACATATGCGTTTCCCCCGTTGTCGGAGGGAACGTTTTTGTTTCTCCCCCGCTCCTCGTGGCAGGGGGGAGGGGGAGGGGGATGCGCGCCACCGCGTCACGCCAGGAAATCGAGGTCTCCGCCTGGCTCAATGACCTCGCGCTTGACCAGTACGCCACCGCGTTCGCCGCGAACGACATCGACCGCGCGACGCTGGCGACCCTGACCGACGCCGACCTCAAGGAGCTTGGCGTCGCCTCCCTGGGCCATCGCAAGAAGCTGCTCCAGGCGATCGCGTTGCTCGGGCCGCACCCCTCGCCGTCCGCCGCCAGCTATACGCCCCGCCATCTGGCCGAGCGCATCCTGGCCGCCCGCGACACCCTCGTGGGCGAACGCAAGGAAGTGACGGTCCTGTTCGCCGACGTGCAGGGCTCCCTTTCCCTCATCGAGGGCCTGGACCCGGAGCAGTCGGCCGCGCGTCTCGCCCCGGTGATCGAGGCGATGATGGCGGCCGTCCACCGCTTCGAGGGCACCGTCAACAAGGTTCAGGGCGATGGGATCATGGCGCTGTTCGGCGCCCCCGTGGCCCACGAGGACCACGCGATTCGCGCCGGCTATGCCGCCCTCGCCATGCGCGACGCGATCGCCGCCCAGGCGGAGCGAACCCGGCGCGAGCACGGCTACGAGGTGCGCGCCCGTGTCGGCCTGCACTCGGGCGAGGTGGTCGTGCGCGGCATCGGCACCGACCTGAGCGTGGATTACGACGCCATCGGCCCGACCGTGCATTTGGCGAACCGCCTGGAACAGCTCGCCCTACCCGGCACCATCCGGATCAGCGCCGCGACCCAGCGCCTGGCCGCCGGGTTTCTCGCCGTGGCACCCCTGGGGCCGGTCCCGGTCAAGGGCCTGAGCGAGCCCATCGAGATCTTCGATCTCCAGGGCGCCACCGGTGCCCGCAACCGGCTCCAGGCCCTGGGCGAACGCGGGCTCTCTCCCTTCGTCGGTCGCGCGGGCGAGGTCGCGATGCTCGAACACGCCCTCGACCGCGCCAAGGGGGGCGAAGGCCGGGTCGTGGGCCTGGTCGGCGAGCCCGGGGTCGGCAAGTCGCGCCTGGCTTTCGAGTTCGCGCGCTCGCCGGGCACCGCCGGCTGCCTTGTTCTCGCCGGGAGCTCGGTGTCCTACGGTCGGGCAACGTCCTGGCTGCCCGTGATCGACCTGCTGCGCGCATACTTCCGGATCGACGCCGGCGACGACGACGACGAGCGCGCGGTCCGCGAGAAGGTGATGGGCAAGGTCCTGGCCATCGATCAGTCGCTCGCGCGGGCCGCGCGCATCGTGCTCAGGTTGCTGAAGGTCACGGCGGACTTCCCCGAGTGGGACGCGCTGGAGCCGCCGCAGCGCCGCCGTATGACCTTGGATGCGATCCGCGCCCTGCTGCTCGCCGCAGCCGCGATCCAACCGCTCGTCCTGATCTTCGAGGATCTGCATTGGGCCGACGGCGAGACGTTGGCGCTGCTCGACGGCCTGATCGGGGGCATCGCCACCCATCGGGTGATGCTGTTGGCGACGCTCCGACCGGAATTCGCCCATGACTGGGGCGGACGCAGCACCTATGCACAGGCCGGCTCGACCCGCTGCCGCCCCTCGGCATCGCGGACTTGCTGACCGCGCTCCTGGGCAATGACGCGAGCCTCGGCTCACTCAAGGCCCGGCTCGCCGCCATGGCCGGCGGCAACCCGCTCCACGTCGAGGAAGGCGTGCGCGCGTTGATCGAACAGGGTTCACTCGTGGGCACGCCTGCCGCCTACCGGTTCATCGGCGACATCGCGAACCTCGCGATGCCGGATGGCGTGCGCGCCATCATCGCCGCGCGCATCGATCGCCTGACGCCGGAGCGGAAGCAGCTCCTTCAGGCCGCCTCGGTCGTCGGCAGCGACGTGCCAGTCGATCAACTCGCAGCCATCGCCGACCTCGATCCGGACACCCTGAAAACGGCGCTCGCGGCGTTGCAGGCGGCTGAGTTCCTCTACGAGACGCGACTGTTCCCAGATCGCCACTTCGCCTTCAAGCACGCCTTCACCCACGACGTCGCCTACGGCGGCCTTCTCCGAGCACGCCGCCGCGATCTTCACGCCCGGCTCGGCGCCGCGATCGAGGAGTCCCAAGGTGCCGGTGCCGAGGTTGAGGCCCTCGCCGGCCATTTCGAGCGCGGCGAAGTCTGGGACAAGGCCGCCCGCTACTGGCTCGCGGCAGCCGATCAGGCGAGGGGACGCTATGCGTATGCGCGCGCACTCGACGTCGGCAAGAAAGCCCTCGCCTGTGCGCAACACCCCACAAGCGACCCCGGTATCAAGCAGTCGATTCTAACGACCCTAGGCGATTTGGCGGGGTTGTATGGCGACTTCAATGACGCCAATGCTTGGTACGAGCAGGCTCTTCGCGTGCCCTGCTCGGAGGACGCTCGTCGGTCGATCGACAATCGGGTCCATCGACCATACTTCGCCGGGCCTGACGATGCGCGCGTCGCGTACCACACGCACGGATCGGGAGACGAGTGGGTGATCGTCTTCTGCCCAAGCCTCTATGAAGTTCGTATTTCCCAGCCGCTGCTCGAGTTGATGTGTCAAACGGTACAGGGTTGTCACGGTTCACCCGCGTGGCGACGGACCCTCCGATCCGGCACCGGAGCCTTACACGTTGGCCGAGCAGGCCGCTGACTTCCGGCGGGTAATCGAGAAACTGGGATCTGGTTCCAAGACCGCGATCGGGATCTCGCGCGGCGGCACTTTGGCTCTCATCTTGGCTCGAGATCATCCGGGCCTTCTGGATCGAATCGCGCTGGTCGGGACTCCCGTGGACGACTTGGTGAGCCCAGGATGCCTCTACCCGCGCCCCGACGCGCTATCCGAGAAAACCCTTCAAGCCGTCGAGGACGGAGATTTTCAAACCGCCGCGTCGATTGCCTCGCACAGTGTTTTCTCGGAGGACGGCTATTTCGATTTCGCCGAGAACTCCATTCGCATATGGCTGGCGCACGGGGAAGCCACGGCTCGCCGTTTGTTGATAGGCTTCCATGGTCCGAACCCGGAATTGGACATCAAGCCATGGTTGGGAACGGTGCGAATACCCACGCTCGTGACACACGGCGTCAATGACCGGCGCGCCCCGTACGCGGTGTCGAAATACATAGCCAACCAGATTCCTGGGGCGTTGCACTTTGGCTTTCCCGGGCGCGGACACGAGCCGCTCTTCACGGCGCCGGCTGAATTCCTCGCCGTCCTTGACCAATTCATCAAGACCGGCACCGTGCCGTCCCCTACCCGATCAGGATGAACACCCGGGTGTTGCCGCGGACCACGCTGAGGCTCATGCGGCTGGAGTTCTGGCGGGCAATGTCGAGCAGGGCTTCCGGCGTCGCCACCGGCTCGCGGTTGACGGCGACGATCACGTCGCCCGGCCGCAGGCCCGCCCGCGCCGCCGGGCTGCCCGGCACCACGTCGGACACCAGCACGCCGCCCTCGCCGTCCTCGTCCGGGGGCAGGGCCTGGAAGCTCGCGCCGGCCAGGAGCGGCACGGTCGCCGCCGTCGTGGCCGCGGACGCCGGCGCCGCCGCTTCGTGCTCGATCGTCGCCATCACCGTGCGCGGCACGCCGTCGCGCACCACGTCGAGCGCCATGGAATCGCCCACCCGCAGCAGCCCGACCTTGTTCCGGAGGTCGAAGCTGCCGTCCACGGCCCGGCCGTTGGCGCCGATCACCAGATCGCCCGGCTGCAAACCCGCCTGGTCCGCCGGCGACCCCGGCTTGACCGCCACCACCAGGGCGCCCGCGGTCGAGGCGAGGCCCAACCCTTGCGCCAGGTCCGGCGTCAGATCCTGGGTGCGCACCCCAAGCTGGCCGCGATCGATCGAGCCGTGCAGGGCGATCTGTTCGGCGATCCCGCGCACCATGGTGACGGGGATGGCGAAGCCGATGCCGATCGAGCCGCCGCGGCCGAGGATCGCCGTGTTGATGCCGACCAGCTCGCCCGCCATGTTCACCAGCGCTCCGCCCGAGTTGCCGGGGTTGATCGAGGCGTCGGTCTGGATGAAGTCCTCGTAAACCTCGAGCCCGAGGCCCCGCCCCAGCGCGCTGACGATCCCGAGCGTCACGGTCTGGCCGATGCCGAACGGATTGCCGATCGCCAGCACGAAGTCGCCGACCTCCAGCGCGTCCGAATCGCCGATCGGAATCGCCGTCAAACCCTCGGCCGGGATGCGCAGGACGGCGATGTCGGTTTCCGGATCGGTTCCGACCAGCTCGGCGGCGAAGCTGCGCTGGTCGCGGAGCGTGATACGGATCACGTCGGCGCCGTTGATGACGTGATGGTTGGTGACGATCAGCCCTTGGTCCGCGTCGATGATGACGCCGGAGCCGGCGCTCGTCACCTCGCGGCTGCCGCCGTCGTCGGGCAGGCCGAAGAAGTTGCGGAAGAACGGGTCGGCGAACAGGGGATTGGCTGGATCGGCGATCGTCGCCTTGACCGCGACGTTGACCACGGCGGGGGTCACCTGCTTGATCATCGGCGCAAGGCTGGGCAGCGGCGCGGTCGCGGCCCCCGCCACGCCCGCCCATCCGACCACCGCCACCACGAGCCAAGCGCCCATTCGCCGCATCGCTTCGTCCTCCATCGCGGCCACTATATAGTGCGCCCGTGACGGTCGCGAACCCCCCCCTTCGCTCCGGCTGGCGCCGGTGGCTCGCCGCCTCCGCCGTGTACCGCGAGCGCGCCGTCCTCGTCGTCCTCGCCCTCGGGTTCGCGAGCGGCCTGCCGCTGGCCCTCAGCGGCGCAACCCTCGCCATCCGCCTGCGCGAGGCCGGGCTCGAGCTCGGCTCCATCGGCCTGTTCGCGGCCGTCGGCGCGCCCTACACCCTCAAGGTCCTGTGGGCACCGCTGGTCGATCACCTGCCGATCCCCGTGCTCACGCGGGTCCTCGGGCGCCGGCGCGGCTGGTTGTTGGCAAGCCAGGTCGCCGTCGTGGGCGCGATCCTCGCCCTCGGCGGGGTCGATCCCGAAGGCGCGATCGGCCTGGTCGCGCTCCTCGCCTTCATCCTCGCCGCCCTGTCCGCGACCCAGGACATCGTGATCGACGCCTACCGGGTAGAAAGCCTGGAGGATCGCCAGCAAGGCGCCGGAGCCGCCATGGCGGTGTTCGGCTACCGGGTCGGCATGTTGGCCTCGGGTGCGCTCGCCCTGATCCTCGCCGAGCGTCTGCCCTGGGTGGCGGTCTACCTCGCGATGGCGGCCTTGATGGCGGTGGGCGTGTTCGCGACCCTCCTCGCGCGCGAGCCGGCCGGCGCCGCCGCCCGCGCAGCCGGCGTCCGAGATCGCGCCGAGGCCGCTCGCCTCGCCGGCCGCCTGGGACTCGCGAACGCCAGGGCGGCGGCGGCCTGGGCCTGGCTCTACCGCGCCGCGGTCCGCCCGTTCCTCGACTTCATGACCCGGTCGCGATGGCTCTGGGTCCTGCTGTTCGTGGTGCTGTACAAGTTCGGAGACGCTCTGGCCGGCTCCCTCGCCAGCGTGTTCTACCTCGATATCGGCTTCGCCAAGGACGAGATCGGCGCCGTCGCCAAGGTCTTTGGCTTCGGCGCGACCTTGGTTGGGCTGGCGCTCGGCGGTTGGCTGCTCAACGCCGTCGGTGCCGTCCGCGCGCTGCTGATCGCCGGCATCCTGCAGCTCCTCTCCAACCTGACCTTCGCCGTCCAGGCCGTGGCGGGCCCGGACCTGGGGTTCCTCGCCTTCACCATCGCGGCCGAGAACCTGGCCGGCGGGATGGGGACCGCGGCCTTCGTCGCCTACTTGAGCGGCCTGTGCAACGTCGCCTACACCGCCACCCAGTACGCCCTGCTGTCGTCCCTCGCCGCGTTCGCGCGCACTCTTCTGGTCACCCCGGCGGGGTTCCTGGTTGAGCGCCTGGACTGGACCGGCGCGGCCGCCGCCGTTGGCCTAGGAGCCCTGCCCAATCTGCCCTGGATTGGCTTCTTCCTGCTCACCACCCTCGCCGCGGTCCCCGGGCTTCTGCTTCTCCTGGTCGTCGCGCGGCCGCGACGTGATTAGGTTCGCCCGGTTGGAAATCGGCGCAAGCGGTATCATGTTGACGGAGACGCCGCTTCCCGACGAAGGGGTTACCTGACCGACCAACCATCGATCCCGGACGAGCCCCGCGCCGAGCGCAAGCTCGCGGCGATCCTGGCGGCCGACGTCGCCGGCTACAGCCGGTTGATGGGCCAGGACGAGGAAGGGACGCTGCACCGGCTCAACGCGCATCTCGAGGCGCTGGTCGAACCGCGCATCACCGAGCATCGGGGACGCATCGTCAAACGCACCGGCGACGGCCTGCTGGTGGACTTCGCCAGCGCGGTCGAGGCGGTCCGCTGCGCCATCGCGGTCCAGGCGGGCATGGCGGCCCGCAATCGCGCGACCCCTTCGGAACAGCGCATCGAGTTCCGCATCGGCATCAACCTCGGCGATGTCATCATCGTCGGCGACGACATCCATGGCGACGGCGTCAACATCGCGGCCCCGCACCAGCCAGATGTTGCAGCGGTAGAACGGCTTGACGTGGGGCTCCCAGATCGCCGTGACGCCATTGGTCAGCGTCCGCCACTCGAACCAGTGTCCCGCGATCGCAAGGCTCACCGCGCAAGCTCAGCCAATTCCAGCTCGGGCAAGGGCGCCACACGCCAGCCGCCGCCTTCCAGGGCCGTGCGCACCGCACCCGCCACCGCGACCGCCGTCGGCTCGTCGCCGTGGACGCAGAACGAGTCGATCCGTGCCGGTATCCGCTTGCCGCCGACCGAGAACAACGCGCCCTCCCCCGCCATGCGCAAGACGTGGTCCACGGCCTTGGCGGGATCGCGGATCAGGGCGTAGTCCAGCTTGCGCGAGGTCAGGTTGCCATCCTCGTCGTAGGTGCGGTCGGCGAAGGCTTCTTCCGCCACCGCGAGACCCGCCGCGCGGCCCGCCTTCGCCATGGCCGAGCCCGCGACCGCGAGGAAGATCAGGCCGCGGTCCACGCCCCGGATTCCTCGCGCGATGGCCGCCGCCAGGTCGTCCTCGACCGCGGCCAGGTTGGAGAGCGCCCCGTGCGGCTTCACATGGCTTACCCGCCCGCCAGCGAGCGCCGCCACCCCCATCAGCGCGCCGATCTGGTAGGCGACCATGGCCTCGACCTCGGCCCCGCTCATGCGCATGGGTCGCCGCCCGAAGCCCTGCAGGTCGGGGAACGACGGATGGGCGCCCAGGCTCACGCCCGCGGCCACGGCACCCTTCACCGTCGCCGCCATCACGCTGGGATCGCCGGCGTGGAAGCCGCAGGCGACGTTGGCCGACGCGACGATGCGAAACAGCTCGACATCCGCGCCCATCCGCCAGGCGCCGAAACTCTCGCCCATGTCGGCGTTCAGGTTGATCGACCTCGCCATTTCACCTCCGCGCGCGTAAGCACCCTGCTCTCAAAACACTAACACAAGCGCGGTCGTGTCGGACCGGAGCCAAATGTCGTCGCTCAGTGCGGCGCCGACGACTGCCGGGTGAATGTCACGAGTGGCTCGCAGGATCCTTTGGCCAAGTTGCGCCGCACGACATCCGCGAAGGATTTTGTGTCCTTGATCTGTTGCAGTCCCAAGGGTGTGAAGGTCTCCGGACCAAAGGCGTTGGCGGCAAGCAGGGGGTTCGTCAGGGCTTGGGAGAAAGCGCCGGATCCGACCATCTGCCCCATGAGTGGCGGGATGACGGAGGTCTTGCCACGGCCCTCGGCAATGAGCCAGCTCGACCCGATCGACCCCCTTGACGCCACCAACATCCGGGTCGACGACTATCCCGATCTATTCACCGGACGAAGCGTGATACGTGCGGCGGGATCACGGGTGGCGTTTTGGACGCGGGGATGTGTGGCGTCTGATTGGCGTGGTTTGGTGTCGAAGGCTTGGTTGGGGATTTTGGGATCGGGGTTGTGCGGGG